>JALSZC010000132.1 GCA_027059605.1 Ghiorsea sp.
GCACACATCCCACCACCTATTTATGCCTTGAAGCCATTGAAGACTATTGCGCCAAACAACCACCACAAAGTTTATTGGATATGGGTGCAGGTTCTGGTTTGTTGGCAATCGCCGCAGGCAAAATGGGGGCGAAAGATATTGTGTGCATTGATTATGACCCGCTTTCTGTGGAAGCTTGTAAAGTGAATGCAAACATCAATGATGTGTCTTTAAGCGCCATCTTGGGTGACACACCATCCGCACGTACATTTGAATTGGTTGTTGCCAATATCTTGTTTCAACCTTTGCTCGATATGGTGCAGCCATTGGCAGCAAGTGTTGAACAACATTTGATTTTATCGGGCATCTTAGATACCCAAGTTGAAGCACTTATTGCCGCATACCAAGACCAAGGTTTAAGCCATGCCCGCACTCGCCTGAAAGAAGAATGGGCAGTTGTTGAACTTATCCGCTAAGCCTACATCAAATAACCTAACCACTTGATTCTTATGACAAGAAATGATTGTTTTGGGATTAGGTGACTAAATGAAAATAAGGGCAACCAACAAAAGGACTAGAACTTTTTTATCGTATTAAAGGGTAGCGTCCCGTTTTTCGACTGCGTTTGACATTCCAACAAGCTAGCTTCACATTGCAACAATGAAAGTATGCATGCAAACATGCATTCCTCATTTTAGCCTTAATATGTTAATAATGAGGAAGATATGTCCATCTATAGGAGTCAATAATGTGTAATACTGTTTACTCTTACTGGTATAGTTAGGCATCAGACATGGATGAAATAAATCAACATATATAGGAGAACTATTATGCAAGAAGATATGCATTATTACGGCACATATGCGATGGCAAGAGCTGCTGGTTTGAAGGTGAAAGATGCTAAGGTTGTGGCGTATGCCGCACAGTATGTTGATGATTCAACGGCAAACGATAGTGAAGTCCATAAAGATGGTGGCATGTTTGAAACAACAGCCTCCGCTCATACCAATACAGAGGTTATAAGAAATGCAGCGGCTGACCATATTGAGCAGCGGCATGTATGGGTTCCCTTTCATTTCTTTCCTGGTAATGAAGGCAATACGCTTTCTGAGAAGCTTACTTGTGGTAAAGACAGTGCCTTGGCACAAGAAATGGTACAAAATCATATCAGACACGCTATCTCTGTTAAAAATGAATATGGTTTAACCCTCATGGGCGTTATGGCTCATGTTTATGCAGATACATTTGCCCATTATGGGTTTTCAGGCGTGAGTTCAAGAAATAATGAAGTGGATGGGGAATCCTTTGAACTGGTTGTGAAAGACCCAAAAGTAAAAGCATATATCATGGGTAAGTTTTCATCCTTCTTTACCAAATACGCTCCCAGCTTTATTATTAAAAATTACCGAGACCTTGCCAGTGAAGGTGCTAATGCTGTAACAGGAGCATTGGGGCATGGTGGCGTAGGAACATACCCTGATCGCCCATTTTTAAAGTGGCGGTTTAACTATAAGAAAAACAATAAAGACTCGGGGTGGCGAGATAATCCAGCTACTTTTATGGAGGCATGTGAAAAATTACATGCTGCATTCAGTGAATATGCTGAGAAGGCAGGTATTGCTAATAATCCAGTTTCATTTGAATCTATTCGCAGTAAAGTAGATACTATTTTGCGTTTTGAAGCTGATAAAGAAGGCAGAAGTGGTGCATGGATAAACGCGATTAATAATAATGAATTGTTTGAAAAGGCGGATGATGAAGCGCTGCATTTCTCAAAAGATGATTGGGAAAAGCAAAAAGATGACTTTAAGGATTTAGATAGCTCTTATGAGATGAGAGAAAAAGAAGTCTACCAATTCCATCAAGCAGCTATTTATCATCGTGATTATACACTCAAGAATTTATTGCCAAAGCATGGGATTATCGTTGTATAATCAGTGATAATTTTGCATAACCATTCAAATCGAGTCGGACGGCGTTCCGCCGCCGCTCATTTGGGTCGTTATGTGACTAAGCTAGAGGTAGTGTGAATGGATTTAACAGTAATACTTAGCCCGTTATTTGGAATGCTTTCGTATTTAATTCCCATTGTAATTCTAATAGAATTGTTAAAATCATCCTGGTTCAAAGGTGTTTTTGGCGAGTTTATCGTTAATGTTTTAGCAAAGCTGATGCTAGATAAAAACGAATATCATTTAATAAAAAATGTAACTCTTCCAACACCTGATGGGACAACACAAATTGATCATGTGATTGTTTCAAAATATGGTGTTTTTGTAATCGAAACAAAAAACATGAAAGGCTGGATATTTGGTTCGTCTAATCAGAAAGTATGGACTCAAAAGATATTTAAACATTCAAGTGTCTATGGGGTCAGGTCTTGTTTCGTGCAAAAAAATATAGCTGACTATTTTTAATGCGATATTTTATGTTGTTGAAATAATAATAAAACATGCACGAAGCAAGACCTGACCCCTAAATCCGTTGGCAATCGCCGCAGGCAAAATGGGGGCGAAAGGTATTGTGTGCATTGATTATGATCCGCTTTCTGTGGAAGCTTGTAAAGTGAACGCAAGCATCAACGATGTGTCTTTAAGCGCCATCTTGGGTGACACACCATCCGCACGTACATTTGAATTGGTTGTTGCCAATATTTTGTTTCAACCTTTGCTCGATATGGCTCAACCACTGGCGGCAAGTGTTGAAAAACATTTGATTTTATCGGGCATCTTAGACAGCCAAGTTGAAGCACTTATTGCCGCATACCAAGACCAAGGTTTAAGCCATGCCCGCACTCGCCTGAAAGAAGAATGGGCAGTTGTTGAACTTATCCGCTAAGCCTACATCAAATAACCTCACCTCTTGATTCTTATGACAAGAAATGATTGTTTTGGGATGAGGTGACTAAATGAAAACAAGGGCAACCAACAAAAGGACTAGAACTTTTTTATCTTATTTATCAAAGGGTCGTGGTTGTTTGTTGTAGTATGATACAACACGATTGAGAGGTGATGATATGACAAAACAACGTGAAGCAAGGGAT
>JALSZC010000133.1 GCA_027059605.1 Ghiorsea sp.
GGAAACTTAAGGCTTACACCAGCAGGGCTAAGCCTTGCTGATGATATAGCCGCATCTTTTTTGCTGTAAGCTTTAAGCTGCTGCCTCATCAATGATGGCAGTGAGTGTGGTTTGTACCTCATCGGCGACCTGATTAAGTTTTTCCGATGTAGAAAGCATTTCCAGCATGGGTTTAGGGTTAATCATGCCAATTTTTGTGTCGCCATTTTCTTGCCATATTGAAATACGGCATGGAAGTGCCATGTTCATGCTGATGTCTTCAGATAATACCTCAAAAGCTTTTTTCGGATTACACACTTCAAATACACGGCACTCGGTTTCAAAAGGTACACCTTTTTTGTTCATGGTCGCTTTAAGGTCGTGGATGTGTAATACACCAAAACTATGATTGGCAACGGCTGCTTCTAAATCTGCAGCTGCTTGTTCGATATTTTTCTTTGAATGAACAATATATTTCATCACTTTCTCCAATGTTGTAAGTCTATTACTGTAATAAATATTACAAGTACTTTGCTTTGCATACTGTACAGTGCCTTGCCTTGAAATACAGTATATTTTTTTAGTACGGGAGTGGAAATATGGATACATCAAATATGGAAGGTGTTGTCAATGACTATGTGATTCCATGGGCGATTAATATCGGCATGGCTATCGCCATCTTTATCATTGGTCGTATGGTTGCAGGCATTGTCGTTAATATCGTGCGCAAGTTGTTAGAAAAAGCAAATACAGACGAAATGTTAACCAACTTCGTATGCTCAATCAGTAAAGCAGTGTTGATGCTGTTTATTGTGATTGCAGCATTGAATCAGCTGGGCGTGGACACCACATCATTTATTGCCTTAATTGGTGCAGCAGGTTTGGCGATTGGTTTGTCTTTGCAAAGCACACTGCAAAACTTTGCAGCAGGTGTGATGCTGATTTTATTCAAACCATTCAAACTTGGCGATTTTATCGAAGCAGGTGGCAATGCAGGTGTTGTTGAGAAAATGACCATTTTCACCACCATTATGAAAACAGGTGATAATCGTGAAATCATTGTACCTAATGGCGATATTTATGGTGGAACGATTACCAATAATTCAGCACGTGATACACGGCGCATTGATATGGTGTTTGGTATTGGTTATGACGATGACATCAAAAAAGCGAAAGAATTGCTTAATGAAATATTGGCTGCGGATGAGCGTATTTTGCAAGACCCTGCACCATTGGTGGCTGTGGCAGAGCTTGCTGATTCAAGCGTGAATTTTAATGTGCGCCCGTGGGTAAAAAGCAGTGATTATTGGAAAGTTCTTTATGATGTGACAGAGAAAGTAAAACTTACTTTTGATGAAAATAAGATTTCTATTCCATACCCACAGATGGATGTACACACAAAATCAGATTGATTATATTGTACGTTTATAGACGAAAGGCTTCTGTAAGGGAGCCTTTTTTATTGCTTGTAACACAATTTTTGACTATACATAGCATATGAAGAGATTATTACTGATTCTTGCTGTTTTATGTGTATTTATGAACCAAAGCTTTGCTGCGGAGATGAAAGGTACGATTATTTCCCTATCTGCAAAAGCAACGCTTGAAGTGCCGAATGATGAAGTTGTGGTTAACTTTCGCGTTGAAGAGCGAGGGAAAAAGTTGGATGCGCTTCGCAAGCGTGTCAATCAAGTAAGTGCAAGCATCAAAAAAAGTTTGACCAAAGAAAAAGGTGTGAAGCTTAAAACATCAAGTCGCAGTGTTGACCCCATTTGGAAGCCGAATCAATATAATCGCGTGCGGGATGGTTGGTCGGTGGTGCAAACAGGCATCGTTACCAGTCAAGACCTTGATGCAGTACCGCGTTGGTTGGATGTGATTGAAAAAGCAGGTGCCAAGCTACAAAGCTTATCTTTTCGCATCAGTGATGGTTTAAGGCGCACCACACAAGAGCGATTGCGCCTTCAAGCGATTAAACAATTTCGCAGTAAGTCGATGACCATTGCTAAAGCTTTGGATGCCAAAGCATTTCATATTCGTCACTTGAATACAGGTTCATCCTATTCGCCGCAGCCTATGTATCGTGGTGAAATGATGATGGCAAAAAGTATGGCAGCGGATGCAGCGGCTCCCGCTTTATCATCAGGGGATAGCCGTATTTCGGTGAGTGTGAATGGTGATATTGAAGTGGAAGAGCATACGTTTAGGGTCAATTAGGCTTTTTTAACCATTTTATGCTGTGGGTGTTTCCCCTTGCCAAGCACTTTCATCCCACTCTGCTTCATCCCAAGTTTTAATAATACTTTTGGCTGAATTATAGTCCGCATCATTGACCATAATGCGAAGAAAACCAGATGCTGGGATTTCACCCACACCACCTTGTAAATATTCGCCATCAATTGTTGCAAATAAACCAGTTCGTTCGAGCAGATGTTTGATAATATGGGCTTCTGCAGGCTGGCTGGCTTCATATACACATTTCATACTTGTGTCGGATACATTTCTTTGCCTTCAGATAGGCGCAACCAACCTTTGATAATACGGTATAAAAGCCAAACTGTATTGGCGAGAAGGATAAAGTAGCCAACAATGGCAATAGCAAGAATAAAACCTATAACACCCCATAAAAGACCGTACCAAAAGGTTCGGATTTGCCATAAAAAGTGTGACTCTAGCCAAGTGCCTTGCACATCTTCTTTTTTGATATAGTTCACGACCACTGCAGCGATAAAAGTAATGCCTGTAAATATAGATAGTGCTTGTAGAATATAAACTACGGTTGTAATGGTTTTGAGGCTATCCAAATCAATTTGCTTAGCTTCTGGATTTGGCTCTGTTGGTAAGTCGTTCATGTCTTCCCCCTTCATGCGAAATGTTTAGCCTGCCCAAGTCATGGAATGGGGTCAAGCTTGCTGGATTGAACCCAGTCTATCAGTGTTTGCGGCTCAAACATTAACTAAGGTGAACCATGAGCCAAGACAACAATAACTTTATTGAGCAAAGTACATTACAAAAAGGTGTGCAAATTGCCACACGAGAA
>JALSZC010000134.1 GCA_027059605.1 Ghiorsea sp.
TGTATTAACTTATTATGGCTAAACGACAAAAGAAACCTGACCCCGTCTTACCCGATAAAGACCCTGGAGCTGCATTGTTTTTAGAATTGATGATGCAGATGTTGGCATTTTTTATTTTGTTAACATCGATTGCTGTGATTGTGGATGAACGACGTTTAGCGGCGATTGGCTCACTAGCAGGGACATTTAGCCCATTGCCGAAAGGTGCAAACTTAACAGAAGGTAATGGTCCATCGATGCCAGCGCGAGATATTATTGATGGTAATCGTGCGCCACGCCGAACCGCCAAAGAATTGACGGAGATGGCAAGGGAGTTGGGTTTGGGTGATGCCATTCATGTATTACCCTTAGATCAAGATAAGGTGCGTGTGCGTTTTCCAGAGACCATTGTATTTGCACCAGGTCAGGTTGGGATTAGCCCTGATATGTTTCCTTTGATGGATAGGTTGGCTAAAGTGTTTAAACGACCAGAAGTGATTGAAATTCGTATTGAAGGTCATACTGATGATACGCCTGTGCGGAGTGCGTTGTACCCATCCAATTGGGAGCTTTCTGCAGCACGTGCGATGAGTTTGTTCCATGCTTTTTCAGAGCGCGGTGTGCCCAATGGACGTATGATTGCGGCGGGCATGGGGGATAAGCATCCGATTGTTGGGAATCCATCAATGAGCAGAAGGGTTGAAATAGAGCTTAAATTTAGACCTGTTACAGTGAATCCTGAAAGCCAAGTACAATCAGGAAAGCTGATTTCACCACAGCGACATGTGGTTGCACCACAAGGCAAGAGCTTTTAATCATGGCACGTAAAAAGAAACTTGAACCCGAGGTGCTGGCAGACCCAGAAGCGTGGATGACCACCTTTGCAGATTTAATTAGCTTGATGCTGACGTTCTTTATTTTATTGGTGTCTATGTCCACGTTGGATAAAACAGGGCTACAAGATATTTCAACGTATTTTGAGTCTGCTGTGTCGGTTTTAAATGCTGGTGCAGGCACAGAAATCAATCTGATTCGCCCCTTAGAGTTGCAACGTATTGTGAGCCCACGTGAATTGATGTTGGCGATGCGTCAAAATAGTAACGTTGTGTTGAAAAATAGCACATTGGAACATCATGTTCGCGCGTTAATTGTGAAAAACCGTTTATACCTGCGTATGGATGATGCGGCACTCTTTGAAGAAGGTTCGGCTCGTCTAAAAGCTGAGAATATTAAAGCACTTAGAAGGCTTGCTAAGATGTTAGCTATCTCCCCAGGTAGTATCAGCGTCAATGGGCATACCGATGATAGGATGGTGGCGGGTAGCCGTTATCCAGACCTTTGGAGCTTAAGCTTAGCCAGAGCGGCATCAGTCTTGCATATCTTAGAAGCAGAAGGCGTAAATCCATCACGTTTATCGTTGGCAGGTTATGGGCCTTCAAGACCGATTTCAACTGACGCTACGATATTAGGACGAAAACATAATCGGCGCGTTGATATTGTGGTGTATAAGTAACAAGTGAGGAGTTTGAACCATGGCAGATGAAAAAGACGATGCAGCAGAAGAAAAGAAATCATCGGGTGGATTGTTGCCGATTATTAATTTGGTGTTGCTGATTATTCTGCTTGCTATTGGTGGCTTTATTGCATGGAAAATGATGGCAATGGAACAAGCACCAGCAACAACTGAGCAGGCAGCACCAGCACAAACAGAAGAAACGACAATACCAGAGCCAGAAGATGAAAACCCTGATGCACCACCAATCTTGGTGGATATTGCAGACATCACGATTAACTTGGCAGATACAGACGTAAGTCGTTTTTTAAGAGCGAAAATTAAGTTGGAAGTACGCAGCCCTGAGGCACAAGCTAAGGTTGAGCAGAATATGATTAAAATCAATGATATGGTGATTACACTGCTTTCCAGTAAAACATTTGCTGAAATCAGAACGCCACAGGGCAAATATGATCTTAAAGAAGATTTGATTTATCGCATGAACCGTTTGGTAGGCGGCAAGCCAATTAAGAATTTATACTTTACGGACTTTGTATCGCAATGAGTGAAAAAACTGCTGATGCTGTGGGTGATAAAGAACCTATTTTAGCACCCGAGGAAATTGATGCGCTGATGCAGGCAGTGGCACCAAGTGAGCAAGCGCATGCCTTGTTAGCAACGTTGCCACCTGTAGCACAACCTGAATCGGTAGAAGATTTTGATTTTGCATCGGTAGAATCGGATAATGGCCCTGAGCGTTACCCCCTATTTTTTAATCTACAGCAGCGTATGACAGAGTCACTTAACGAACAATGGGATGAAACCTTTCAGCGTGATGTTGAGTTAAGCAGCGAAGGCATTGATGAGCAACTGTATCAAGAGATTATTGAAGATAATAAAGAAACCAAACAAGTGTTTTTTGTGTATGAAGTAGATGGGTTTGGACGAATGATGGTAACCATAGAGCTGCCTTTGGTGATTGCGTATATTGATGCCATGTTGGGTGGTATGGGGGAGTCCTTTGGTGATGATGCCAATGATCTCACTCCGGTGGAGCAGAGCTTAGCCCAGCGTATTGGTACAGGTTTAGAAAAACTGCTACTGCATATGTGGAAACCTGTTGCTGTCATGAAACACCATCTATCGAAGCTGGATACTGAGCCACAATTTTTGGCTGTTGCCCCTGTGACTGATCCATGTTTTTCGGTGAAGTTTGGTGTTAAAGCATCGGATGATTTACAAGGTTTTGTTCACTTACACTATCCCCGCACTTTTTTAGAGCCTGTTTTAGAAAGCTTGCGCACATCCATATCTGATGACTTGGGTAATGACCCTGAATGGGAGCAGCAGTTACAAAAAAGTATAGAGCAGGTGCCGTTAACTGTGCGTTTGGAACTTGGGCAATGCCAATTGAGCATCAAACAATTCTTAGGGTTGCGCACGGGTGATTTCTTACCCTTACGAAAAGGGGCTAATGATCCAGCAGTACTTTGGGTGAGTTCCACGCCTATGTTTGAAGCTATGCCAGGCAGCCAAGATGGG
>JALSZC010000135.1 GCA_027059605.1 Ghiorsea sp.
TTAAAGGTTTGGGCGCAAAAACATTTGAGCAAGCTGCTGGTTTCCTAAGAATTTTGAATGGTGATAATCCGCTAGATGCTTCTGCAGTACATCCTGAAGCTTATGCTTTGGTGGAGAAAGTGTTGCGGCAGTTGTCATTAGATTTGCATGAGGCTGTGGGTAAAGCAGGTTTAAGTAAGGTGGTGGATATTCAATCCTTGGCACAAGGGGATTTTGGTGAACAAACTGTGCGTGATGTATTGGCAGAGCTTGAAAAACCAGGTCGTGACCCACGACCAGATTTTAAAACGGCAAAGTTTAAATCGGGTGTGAATGATATTCGAGACTTGCGTGTAGGTATGCAGCTTGAGGGTGTGGTGAGTAATGTGACGAATTTTGGTGCATTTGTAGATATTGGTGTGCATCAAGATGGTTTGGTTCATATCTCCGCATTGGCTGATAAGTTTGTTGATGATCCGCGTAAGCTGGTGAAAACAGGGCAAGTGGTCACTGTTAAAGTGAGTGAAGTGGATATAAAAAGGCGGCGCATTTCATTAAGCATGCGCTCAGATGGTAAAGCCATGGGCGAAGTGGTGAAAAAAGACAAAAAAGTGCAACGAAAACAAGAATCTAGTGTGACTAAACAGGTGCAAAAGAAATTACAGCAGAAGTCACGAGGCAAAGGTTCACAAGGACGAGGTAAAGCACAGGCGGATAATGCTTTTGCAGCAGCTTTTGCCAAGGCATTAGAAAAATAACAGGAAATTTGATGAGACTTCGCTTTGCTTGCCTTAGGCTTGCGAAAGTGTAAGTTTGCTGAAATGAAAAAATGAAGGGGCAGGTATTATGTTTGGTTTAGGAACAACGGAATTAATCTTAATATTGGTAATCGTGATGGTATTGTTTGGTGCGAAAAAATTACCAGCTTTGGGCGAAGGGCTTGCTAAGGGTATTAAAAGCTTTAGAACCAATATTTCCATAGATGAAAAAGATAAAGATGCTGATAAAACCATTGATGTAGAAGTCGCTTCTGCTGAAAAGCAAAAGGATGAAAAATCATCGTAAAATGTTGCATTTACTTGCTGGGGAAATAAAACATGCCTGATATTGGGATGATTGAACTCATCCTTATCGGTATCGTTGGTTTTTTGGTGCTTGGACCAGAACGTTTGCCATCTTTTTTGGCACAAATTGCAAAAGTGGTGAGAGAAGGTCGGTTGTGGATGAATAGCCTTAAAATGCAACTTGAGCAAGAAAAACAACACCTTACGCAACCTGTTCAGCAGATAAAAGAAGAAGTGGAAACACATGTACAAGCGGCAACATCGGATATATCACAAGTTAAAGAAGAAGTAGAAGCGGCTACACAACCTATAACAGATGATTCCAAACCAGAGAAGAAAGATACGTGACTGAGCAAGCAGTAGATGCAACACCATTGATGACACATCTTAAAGAGCTAAAAAAGCGGTTGATGATTGCTATTTTGGCTTATGTTTTTGGTGTGTTGGTATTGATGAACTTTTCAGACATCGTTTTTGAATTTATTTCAGCCCCTATTCGTGCAGCATTACCAGAGGGCACGCCTTTGGTGTTTTTAAATGCCCCCGATGTGTTTTTTACCTATTTGAAAATTGCTTTGGTATTAAGCTTGTTTGCCACTGCTCCGATTACATTTTATCAATTGTGGGCATTTGTTGCACCAGGTTTATATAAAAATGAAAGAAGGGCTTTTCTTGGTTTCTTTGTATCCAGTTTATTCTTGATGATTGCGGGGGCAACCTTTGCTTTTTATGTGGTTTTTCCACTTATTTTTAAGTTTTTCCTTGGTTTTTCTACGGACTTAATTCAAGCCATGCCTGCAGTAAAAGAGTATTTGACCTTGGTGTTAAAACTGTTGTTTGCTTTTGGTATGAGCTTTCAAATCCCCATTGTTATTATGTTATTGGTGCGTATGGATTTGGTTGGTACACAAGGGCTTAAAGATAAAAGGCGTTATGTGATTGTTTGGGCATTTATTTTTGCGGCAATCCTTACACCGCCTGATATTATTTCACAAACCTTATTGGCACTGCCTATGTTGTTGCTTTATGAAGTCGGTATTGTGTTATCGCATATGGCAGAAAAAAAAGCACAAGCAGTTGAAGAAAACAAAGAGAGTGAAACATGATTATTCGTTTGATTTTAGCCATGATTGTGGTGATGGTTGTGTTACATTTATATAAGCGTTTTTTCGAGCAAAAGGCTTGTGATACATGCCATAAACGTATCGCTAAAGAAGCTGCGGTTTGTCACCATTGCAATACCATTCAACAAACACAGCAAGACTGAGTGTTGACCTATAGTTTATTCAGTGCTTCAATCACGATATGAATGCAGAGGAACAAAGCAAAAAAGTCGAAGAGCAGGTATCCATGCTGCTTGAGCACTTGGCAACGATTCGGCGTAACCATGAGCAAATTTTGGCAGAAAACCGCCGCTTGCGAGAAGTGGCGCGTTTGGCAGAAGCAGAGTTACGCAAGCGTCGTGAACAAATTGAAAAGTTGCAGTTAGAGCATCAGAACTTAGAAAACAAACGGCTAGAAGCCAAAGCACGTATTGAACATACGATTGAAAAGCTTGATGTGCTTGCTGCTGAAAATGCAAGTAGGCAAACATGAGTGTTTTAGTATGAGTGAATCCGTAGAAGTTTGCCTTGCAGGTTTAAAACTCAATATTCATACCGATGATGACCCAAAAAAGGTGGAAGCTGCTGCAGCTTTAGTGCAAGAGCAGTTTGATGCCTTAAAAAGTTCGGGTACTATTATCGATACCAGTAAAATTATGGCGTTGATTGCGCTGAATTTGGCAGATGATTTGTTGAATCAGCAGCAAGCTTCACCACAAGCATTAAATAAGCTTGTATCCAAGCTTGACCAAGCTGTTGCACAAGCAGAGGGTTTAGCTAACGTGTCCCTGCGCTGACCGAGTCACAACATAGTTGCCTGAGCCTATGTGTTTCGATTGGGAGATTGCTATTGTTGTTGTGTGCGTCTTTCCTTGCGAAAGAACCTAATGCAGCAATGCTTCGCCCCCCTCACTATGAGGGTTCGACAACTTCCTGATGATACGACAGTGCGGGGATACTTTTTATTTTATGTCTGATATTACGCTAGAAAAACAACAGCTCCGCCAATATTTAACACAACAACGGCAGCAGCTTTCTAAAGCCAATAAACAAGTCTTTTCTGAACAAATTGTGCAACACTTATTACCTTATTTAGAACTGAAAGGTGTACAACAATTGCTAGTATATAAAGCATTGCCTTTTGAGGTAAATACGGAATCATTATTAAACCTTACCGATATTGAATGTTTTGTGCCGCGTATGTTGCAAGATACAGCCATGCAATGGATAAAGGTGGATAAGTTTACATCATGGGTAAAAGGTACTTTTGGTGTTTTAGAGCCAGAGCAAGGTGAGATATGGCAGCCCAGTGCTCAACAAAGCATGATTGTATGCCCTTTACTGGGTTTTGATAGACAGGGTAACCGTTTGGGTATGGGTAAGGGTTACTTTGATCGTTGGTTGGCAGACTTTGGGCAATATATTGATGAGCAGGTTGGTTTGGCTTTTTCATGCCAAGAGCTTCCCAATATCCCTGTTGAACAGCATGATGTGCCACTGACGACAATTATTACAGAAAAAGGAATCATTCATGTCCGATAGTTTAAATATTCTTATCATTGGTGATGTGCTTGGCAAAGCTGGACGCAGAGCATTGCGTGATCATTTGCCCAACCTATTGGATGAGCATCAAATTGATTTTTGTGTTGCTAATGGCGAAAATATTGCCGCAGGCTTTGGTACAACGCTTAAACTTGCAGATGAGTTGTTCACTTTGGGCGTGGATGTCATCACTAATGGTAATCATTGCTGGGATCAGCGCAGTTTTTTAGAAGATATTGAAGAAGATGATAGGTTTGTGCGACCGGCAAACTTTTCCAAATACGCGCCGGGCAATGGCTGGACGATTCAAGAAACCCGTGATGGGCATAAAGTCGCAGTGATTAACCTTATCGGGCAAGTATTTATGGGCACTTGGGATTGCCCTTTTGAAGCTGCAGATAGGGTTTTGGCTGAAATACCTGATGATGTGAATGCTATTCTGGTGGACTTGCATGCAGAAGTAACTAGTGAAAAAATGGGTATGGGTTGGTATTTGGATGGGCAAGTGAGCATGGTCTATGGTACACATACCCATGTGCCGACTTGTGATGAAATTATTCACCCCAGTGGTACTGCTTTTCAATCCGATATTGGTATGACGGGTTCTTATAACTCCATTATTGGTATGAAAAAAGAAGGTGCTTTGCGCCGTATGGTACAGCGATTACCGCAACGTTTTGAGGCTGTGGAGCGAGGGGCGACCATCTTTGCTACGAAAATCACAGTGAATGCACAAACTCGACAAACAACGCATATTCAAAGGATTTGTATTCGTCCTGAAGCCTAAGTTGATGCAAGGTTTCTTTGTGTCACACAGGTATCATAGATGACATGAAATATGCCACCTGAATTCAATCTTAGGTGGTGATATGCATAAAATATTGATGTTGATTTCGTTTGTTGTGGGGATGACTGTAGTACAGTTTTCTGCTGATGCGGCGGTTGATGATAGATTAGAAATGAACCAAAAATTGGCCTCAGAAAGAATGCAAACATTGCGTGTGATGATCTCAAAGTTGCGCGATTTGGTATATAACTTACGGGATATTAACCAGCTTGAAGAGATTGGTATGCCAAGACAGGATGTGTTATTGATGAAAAATGCGTTGCAGCAAAAAATTAATCAAACACAACAGGAAACCGTTGCTTTTATAAGAAGGCTTTGAGGATATTGTTCATGAATTTACGCACGGTGGTATTACTATTTTTATTTTGCAACTTATATGTGTTGATGCCAAGCCAAGTTTCTGCGGACACTATTCGACAGGTGAACCTTGTTGCTTTTCAAAAAGATCATGACAGTAGTAATTTTGAAGCCCTTTTTACGGGCTCTTTGGGTGCATTGATTTCATCTGTAGAAAAAGATGCGCATGTCATGGTTGCATTGCGTACGCCTGAAGTGAAAGATAGGGATATTATTAATATGCAGTCCGATGTACTGCGTATGACATCAGAAAACAAGCTGGCAAACAGTGGCTTGAATTGTCGTTTCTTTTTTAATGATGAATCAGATGAAGATTCATTATTTTACTCTATCAGTGGGGTTTGTGATATACTCACTTCTGATGCCACAGGTACGCATAAAAAACAATTTTTGGTGAAGCGAACAATGTTATCAGATCCCAGCAAGGTTTTTAATGTCTGGACCAAGTTTCATGAAGATAAAGATTTAGGTTTGGTTTTTTATGTGGATATTGATTGATAAGGTATTTGTATGAAGAGATACTGGATAAAATAAAGGTATAAATTAAAAAGGCAGCCAATGGCTGCCTTTTTATGTTTAGAAGTTACTTGTTGAGTAACGACGCTGAAAGCTCTGGACTTTCGGCAAAGGTTTTAAGTTTTTGTGCTCGAGATGGGTGACGAAGTTTGCGTAAGGCTTTGGCTTCAATTTGACGAATACGCTCACGCGTGACATTAAACTGTTTGCCCACTTCTTCTAAGGTGTGGTCGGTATTCATACCAATACCAAAGCGCATGCGAAGTACTTTTTGCTCTCTGTCGGTTAGGTTTTCCAAGACTTCATGTGTGGATTCTCGCAATGCTTCAATGACAGCAGTATCCAGTGGATTCTCAGCTTTAGCATCCTCAACAAAATCACCCAAGCTGGTGTCATCATCATCACCAACGGGTGTATCCAAGGATACGGGTTCTTTGGCAACCTCAAGGATTTGTTCAACCTTTTCAATCGGCATTTCCAGGTGTTCAGCAAGCTCTTCAGGACTTGGTTCACGACCTGTTTCCTGTGCCATTTGGCGAGAGATACGCATGATTTTGTTAATCGTTTCAATCATGTGCACAGGAATACGAATGGTACGTGCTTGATCAGCAATAGAACGAGTAATGGCTTGGCGAATCCACCATGTGGCATAGGTGGAGAACTTATAACCCCTGCGCCACTCAAATTTATCCACAGCCTTCATCAAGCCGATATTGCCCTCTTGAATCAAGTCTAAGAAACCCAAGCCACGGTTGGTATATTTTTTGGCAATAGAAATCACCAAACGTAAGTTGGCTTCAATCATTTCACGTTTGGCTTGGCGCATTTTTGCTTCACCCATAGTGAGTTTACGCGCTACATCTTTAAGCTCATACACATCCATTTCGGTTTCTTGTTCAACGCGTTTAAGGCGACGTTGGTTTTCACGTATTTTATTGGCAGATAGCTCCAAGGCTTCTGCCCACCGACTGTCGGGATGTTGTTTTAACATGTCATTCACCCATTTTTCATCGGTTAGACGTGTAGGGAATGTTTCTAAAAATAGTTTGCGAGGCATTTTGGCTTTAAGTGCTTGGTCACGAATAGCACGTTCATATTTGCGAACGCGGTCAATAGCACTTTTAAAGCGACTAACAAGCATAACCAATTGTTTAGTTGAAAAAGGAATGGTTACCAACTCAATCAACATAGCATTTAAAAGCTCAGATGCTTGGGCTGCCAATTTCTTGTCACGAGGTTTACGTACACGTTCTTGGCGGATACGTAAAAACTCTTCGTGCAACTCTTTTGCTTTTTCAAAGTGTTCTAATGCTTCTTCAAGTTGCTCTTCTTTGGTGATGACGGTTTCTTCCATAGGTGTGCCGTCAGGTGTTGCTGTGCGTGCTTTAATGGCAGCAGAGAGTTCTTCTGCATTCATCTTAGGTTTGGCATCGATAAGGTCATCATCATCCATTTCGCTTTTGTTCATGCGATTTTCATATTCTGCAATGGCAGCGGCATTCACCACTTTGTCATCAATATCTAGGATGTCTTTAAAGTTGGGTTCTTCTTCAAGCTCAATGGCTTCATCACGAATTTCAACCACTCGCTCGCCCAAACGCATGATTTCACGGAAAGTGGCAGGGCATAAGCAAATAGCCTCATGCACTTGCATGCGACCTTCTTCAATACGTCGTGCAATTTCAATTTCACCTTCACGGGTTAATAGTTCAACTGTCCCCATTTCACGTAAATACATACGTACTGGGTCATCCACACGGATAACAGTACCCAATGTGGTGGTATCAGCGCGAAGTGCAGAGTCTTCTTTGCGTAAGCGATCTTTACGCATGGCATATTCGCCTGTGGGTGCGCGTTGTGGGTCAACAACTTCAACACCCATTTCGGTAAAGAGATTGATAATACTTTCAACTTGATCTGCATCGACCAAACCTTTGGGTAAATGACTGTTTAATTCGTCATAGGTAATAAAACCAGCTTCTTTACCCTTGGCCATTAATGTGCCAAGTTCTTTTACCTTTGATTGATCCAATTTACTCATGCTTTGTCGCCACCATTTGCGGAAATTATTTTCTTTATTTTAGTTGTTTAATCTTAATTTGTTGGTTTCAAAGCTTTTAGCTCTGCTTGCAGTGCTTTTAATTCTGCTTGCAGCTTGATTCGGACAGATAAGTTTTCTGTCTGGCTCAACTGTGCTTTAAGGTATGCAAGGTGCATATCTTTTAAAAGCATTTGAAACGCATCATCTTCGACTTTTGGCAGGTTCACCCAGCGTGCTATATCTGTGTCGGGGAACTCCCGCATCAACTGTGCCGCTATATCTAATGTGGTGTTTTCATCATCGCCTGCCAGCGAAAAGGCTCGGGTGTATATCGGGAACATTGGGTTGCTGTCAACAAAAAAATGAAAAGCATCTTCTGGTAAAAGTTGGAATCTGCTGGGTTTTTGTAGTAATGCAGCCATAAATTGTTCATGTATCATGGGGGTTACAGCAAGCCTAGGTGTCATTTTTCTTGTGAAAATGTGCCTAGGTTTAGGCGCATATTGCGTGGGTTTTGTTTGCTTTAGCATCACACCACTAATTTTTTCGATTTCACCCTGCCATGCTTGACGTAGGTAATCATCTTGCATTTTACTAAGCATTTGGTCTGCTTTTTTTGCCATGCGTGCTCTGCCCTCAGCACCGCTTCCTGCAATGTTTTTCAATCCTTGTATCCATGTGCTAAGCATAGGTTGCGCATCATTTCTTAAGCGTTTCTCAAAAGCATCTTTGCCTTCTTTTTGCAGCAGGGTATCAGGGTCTTCACCATCGGGTAAATAAAGGAATTTAGGGGAATGCTCTGTTTTTAAAATCGGCAGCATACGTTCAATTGCACGCCAAGCAGCTTGCTTACCTGCACGATCGCCATCAAAACAGAATATCGGTTCACCGTGTAAACGCAAAATATGGGATAATTGCTGCTCTGTAATGGCTGTGCCCAGAGGTGCTAGTGCATAAGGTAAGTCAAAGGCTGCCATCGCCAATACATCCATGTAACCTTCAACAACAACTAGCATTTTGTGCTTGCGAATGGACTCTCTATGTTCGGAATAAGCATAGAGTAAGTCAGACTTATGATAAAAGTCTGTTTCAGGTGAGTTTAAATATTTGGGTTCACCATCACCCATGATACGCCCACCAAAACCTACCACTTGCCCACGTTTGTTGCGGATAGGGAACATCACCCGCCCGCGGAAACGATCGGCATAACCACGTTCATTTTTTACCAGTACACCAATACTTTCCAGTTGTTGTAAAGTATGCGTATCAGAGCCAAAACAGCGTTGCATAAAACCATAACCAGCAGGAGCAAAGCCCAGTTGATAGCGTTGAATAATGCTGTCAGGAAGTTTGCGTTGGGCAAAATATGCTTTGGCTTGTTTGCCTTCATCGGCATGTAATGTGCGTGAAAAAATAGCTGCAACTTGATCGAGCAACTGATACGCCTGTTTTTTCTTGGCTTCTTCTTTAGGGTTAATGGCGCGCGCTTCAGGTATAGGCATGCCAGCTTTGTTGGCTAGGAATTCAACCGCTTCAGGAAAGGGGTAACCATCGTGCTCCATTAAAAAGCGATAAGCATTGCCACCCTTACCACAACCAAAACAGTAATACATTTGTTTATCAACGGATACAGAAAAAGAAGGGGTTTTTTCATGGTGAAAAGGACACAAACCAACCATATTGTTAGATCCAGATGGCTTTAGCTCAACATGGCGAGCAATAATTTCTACCAAGTCAGTGCGAGAAATGAGTTCGTCGAGGAATGCAGAAGAAAATTGTGCCATAGGCCTATGTTATAGGGGGTTCATGGATTGAATTCAACCCTTTATGTTGTTTCGTTATTTTTGTATGGGTAAAGCTGTGGTGGTCACTTGGTTACGACCATTGTTTTTAGCATGGTAAAGAGCTTGGTCAGCGCGTTTTAACCAGTGGTTGATGGATTCATCAAGCTGACGCTCTGCGACACCTATGCTTATGGTTACTCGAATATTTCCATGTGTGCCTGAAAATATTGTGGCTTCAATGCTTTTGCGAATGTTTTCTGCCAACTTTATGCCTTGTTTTGTTGTTGTGTTGGCTAAAATAATGCAAAACTCTTCACCACCTAATCGGGCAACCATATCGGTGCTGCGTACAGATTCTTTGAGTAAATCTGCGACTTTAATTAATACTTCATCGCCAGCATCATGACCATGGGTATCGTTAATTTTTTTAAAATGGTCAATATCAAGCATAAGAAATAAGCTAGGTACATCTTGAGGTAGTGTTTGAAAATATTCACGTAGTTTTCTGCGGTTGGCTAAACCAGTGAGCGGGTCATTTCTTGCTTGTGCTTCAGCTTGTTTTAAACGCTGGGATAACGCATCCATTTGTTGGATTTGTGCAGACATGGTGGTTTTGACTTTATGGCTAGCATTGCTGAGTTTTTTACTGGCTTGGCGAATATTTTGGGCAGCATGTTTGAGTAGCGTTTGCGCTTGTACAGGGTCTTCTGGTAAATCTTGCTCTAAAACTTGTTGGACCTGCTTAAGTTCGGGTGACTCATCACCAATATCATCCAAAACATGATCCATAGCTTTGACAGAGTCTTTAAGGGCTGCCGTGATAGATGTAAAACTTAAACGAATTTTGGCATGGTGTTGCAAATATTCTCTAAGGTATTGTTCAAATAGGTTTAGGTTTTGTTTCAGTTCTGCGGCATCTGGATAAGGTTTACCTAATACATGACAACTTCGGCGTAGCATGAGCTGCACGCTAGGTAAGTCTTGTTGTGCAGTTTTAATGAGTTGTTGCCGAGTTTTTAAATGCTGTTCGAGTTGTTGCCAAGTTTGCGTATCTGTGGGTTCATGCTGTAAATGTTTGAGTAATGCACCATGCTCGGCATCTACCAAAGGTGTTAATAGCATCATGACTTTAGCATAAAGTTTAGGTTCAATATGCGGCATACGTTGTAAAGCTTCCAATAAGGAAAGCATACGTCTAAGTAAGCTACGTAATTCGCCATTTTTTTCTTTGCTGGCAAGTAGGGTAGGGCGAATTGTGTCTAACCCATCCAGTAATTCATGAATCATGTTATCTTTCTTAGACAATGGTAACCTCATATTTAGGTTGATTTGACCTATATAGTACTTTAATTTTAAGACCAGCAGGTATGATGCCATTTTTATTTAAGCTGTTGGTGAGCTTGATTTGCTGCGATTTTTACCCCATGATTGCAGACTAATATATATTATATTGGAGTTTTATTTATGGCATTGGTAGCATCAATTTATAAGGGTGAGTTTACGCTTCCTGATTTTACGTTGAATGATTCTAAAGGTGTAGCACATGCTTTAAGGGAGCAAATGGGAGAGCATGGTTTGGTGGTCGCATTCACATGTAATCATTGCCCTTATGCCATTGCCGTTTGGCCACGTTTGGTGCGTCATGCAGCAACATTAAAGGCAATGGGCATTAATACGGTTGCCATCAATCCAAATATTCATCCTGATTTTCCAGAAGATAATGTGGATGCAATGCGTGAGAAGTTGGATGAATGGAATATTGATTTTCCATACCTTGCCGATGAAACGCAGGAAGTTGCCAAGGCTTTTGATGCGCAGTGTACACCTGATATTTATATGTTTGATAAACATGGTGAGCTTTATTATCACGGTCGTATTGATGATTACTGGAAAGATGAAAGCAAAGTTACGCAAGAAGAGTTGCTGCCCGCTGCAGAAGCCTTGGTTGCAGGTAAGCCTGCACCACAACCACAGCATCCAACCATTGGCTGTTCAATCAAGTGGTTAGACTAATTTTTAGATTGAAGAAATGAATAAAACAAAAAAGGATAAAGTATGAAACGATATGTAAAAATAAGTGCTGCATCTTTTATCTTTTTTGCTTTTCTTGTACCTGCTCAAGCAGGTGATGTGGTTAAAGGCAAGGCTATTTTTGATAGGTTGTGCTTTCATTGCCATAAACCCAGTTATGATGACAAATTTGCACCAGGTTTGGCTGGTATTACAGAACGCAGAGATACCCAATGGCTGCATAGTTTTTTGCAAAACCCAAGTAAAATGATTGAACATGATGAGTATGCGAAAAACTTAAAAGAAAGCAATACTTACAA
>JALSZC010000136.1 GCA_027059605.1 Ghiorsea sp.
AACATGCAAGACAAAAGTACGGCAACGGTCAAACTTTTACAGCGTTTTCACTCCAACACTTACAATGGTAAAGACTTCAAGAAAATTACTTTTAAATATACACCGCAAGGTTGGCGTATTATTGCCGAGGCAACTGTACAATGAAGTTTTGGTTTACCCTTTTCTGTGTTTTATGCACCAGCACACTCGCCTGGGCTGTTGACCTGCCGAATAACACCAACCTCACGCAAAAAATGTGGCAGTCGCTTGAAAATCCCGAATCCTCAGATATTAGCCCACAAGAACGTGATATTTTAGGTGCTACCCTAGCCTTAAAACAAAATGACCCTGAAAAAGCATTGCAAATATTAAATTCACCCAACGCACAGAATGACCCGCTTGCCAACTTACTTAAAGCCGAAGCCCACCGCCGCGCTGCATTAAAAGCCGTGTCTTCTGTTGGTGATTATGCCAAACATAGCAAACTATCCACGCAACAATTTGCCGCGATTGATTTGAGTGATGATTTAAGCGAAGCCACAGTTCGCTTACAAGCCTTTGCCGATAAAGTGGACGGCACAGAAGGTTTTCCTTTTGATGTTTTAAAAACTAATAGCAATATCCAAAGTATCTTTATCGTGGATAAATCTCGCTCACGCATGTTTGTCTATCAGCGTGATGCACAAGGTGAATTTCAACGTGTAGCCGATGAATATGTTGTTACCGGTGCCAAAAGTGGTGATAAAAAAACACGAGGTGATGCCCGTACGCCTAACGGTATTTACCGCTTCACTGCTGTGCGCCATGACCCCGCTCTTCGTGCCAAATATGGTCCTGTGGTCTTCCCCATTGATTACCCCAATATGTTAGACCGCTACCATGGTAAAACAGGCGATGGCATTTGGATGCACGGTTATCCAGAAAACAAACTACGCCGCCCACCGCAAGATACACGCGGCTGTTTTGCACTACCCAATCCCAACTTGAAAAAAATGGAAGCTTATGTCACCCCCAAACAAAGCTTAGTGCTTATTGGCAATGATTTTTCCTTTGGCGATACCGAAAAACAACAGGCTTTATTAAACTCTGTACAAAACAGTATTCAAACATGGATTCAAGATTGGCAATCCTTGGATAGTGATGCTTATTTGTCGCATTACCATGAAAAGTTTCGCTCTGGAAAATATAACCTAAAACGTTGGAAGTCTTATAAAAAACGTGTCAATGCCCGTAAATCCTTTATTGAAGTGCAGCTTAGCGACATCAATATTATTCATGACCCAAACCAATGGCCTGAAGGTGAAGTTGTGATGGTTGAATTCGCCCAAAAGTATCGCTCTAGCAATTACAGCGACACAGGTACTAAACGTCTATACTTAGCCAGAGACCATGCTGACCAAGCATGGAAAATCCTGATTGAGGAGAGCTTATAAGCCATGGCTAAAAAGGATACTGATAACGCAAAAGACAAACCGCTTGATTTCAATGAGCGACGCATGCAAGCACTTGCCAAAGAAAATGCACAGTTGCGTGACTATGTATCCACCATGATGGAACGACTACGAGAAAACGACCAACTCTTTTCCCGTCTGTTTGCGCTTGAAGCCAATGTTTTAGCCGCAGGTGACCCTGAAGATATGTGTTTTACACTTTTACGTGAACTAAGGTCACAATTTTCATTGGATATGGTGCGTATTTGGTTGGATAGAGATAGTATGATTGGTAGCACCCCCATGCATGCTTTATCTGAACAAGACCTAATTTGGTTAGAAGCAGGTGAAATTCAAAATATGGGATTAGCCAAGCGAAACGTTTGGTTGCTGCAATTGAAAGATGGCAATTTCCCTTGGCTACAAGAGCGCGATCATGACTTGGGTTCTCTTGCTTTATTGCGACTTGGCTCCAAAGATAAACCTTTTGGTGTGATTGGTTTGGGTTCTAATGATAAAGAACGCTTTAAACCTGAACAAAGCACAGACTTTTTAGCCCATTTAGCCCAAGTGATTAGTTTAAGTTTAGAACACGCTGTTTCACACCAACGCTTGGCAAGGTTAGCCATTACCGATGCCTTAACCAACACCCATAACCGCCGTTTCTTACAACCATACAGTCACCAACCTTTATCCAGTTGGTTTGGCAAAGGTGTGATGGTTGCCGCCATGTATTTTGATATGGATGATTTCAAAGGTCTAAACGACCGTCTTGGGCATGCTGCTGGTGATGATGCATTAACTGAATTATGTGACACCATTCGTCGTTATGTTCGCGCACAAGACCCGATTATTCGCATGGGTGGTGATGAGTTTGTATTATTATTACCAAGCTGTGATATTGAAAAAACCAAAGAAATTGGCGGGAAAATACGCGCAGACATTAGCCAACTAACCTGCCACGGCGAAACATTGAGTGTGAGCATTGGGCTGGCTTTATCAAATGCTGAAGATGACATGACACTTAACGATTTGGTCAAAGCTGCAGACAAAGCCATGTATGTTGCCAAGGCTTTGGGTGGCAACCGCTTGGAATATACCGCAGCTAAGGATTAAACACTGTTATTCACTGAACTTACACAGCTTTTCCTAGCAGAATTACAGCAGGTTCGCCTAGCTTCAGTGCATACGGTGTCCAATTATAAACGTGACTTACAACGCTTTGTTGACTTTTATCAGCAACATATACAACAGGAGATGCATATTCATCAAGTATCTCGTGAACATATTCAAGACTGGCTGGTCTTAGGACACAGCCAAGGTTTAGCCCCTGCCACCTTAGCCAGACGTTTATCTGCCATCAAAAGTCTTTACGTCTTTGCACTGCGCCAAAAACACTGCTCTGACAATCCTGCCGCAGGTATTCGTGCGCCCAAGCTTGGTAAACGGTTACCCAAAACCTTACCCCAACAGCAAACCCAAGCATTGTTAGAAACAACCAACCGCAAGTTTGATAGCCGTGAATTGGCATTGCTTGCTTTGCTTTATGGCTGTGGGCTTCGCGTTTCCGAAGT
>JALSZC010000137.1 GCA_027059605.1 Ghiorsea sp.
AATCACACACACATGATGCAGCCCTGTTGTTTGCCCCATCATCTTGGATACATCAAACAACCATTGCCCATAAGTGCCCAACATGCCTTGCATCATATTGGGCAGGTTTAAGTTTTCTTCAAACCACAAATGAATATTGGTAATGGCTTGGGTGTCCACGTCTTGCTTGATGCCCAGTAAACGATTTCTAGCAAAAGCAGGCAATGCCAACACCACAGCATCATGGTCTAGCTTATCAAGGCTACGCACGCTATGCCGCAACACCATATTTACCCCCAAGCCACGCAGCTTATCAGCCATAGGCGCAACCAAAGCTTGCGATAAAGGCTTGTTAAACCAACCCATTTTTGCATTTTTGTGTGATGAAAATGATGTAGCAAGCACTCTGGCAAATGTTTTGGCATTGGCAGTCTGCATGGGTTCATTCATTACCCCCAAACACAAGACTTCCAACATATCTTGCACCAATATTGCTGGCGCACCGATTTCATCCATCCATTGTTGCACGGTTTGTGTCTCACCCCGATTCATCATAGTCATCGCTAAGCGCAACATGGCTTTCACACTAGAAAAATCGTGACCAGGCAAACGATAAACTGCCCAAATCAATGCCAAATTGACAGGCAGCCAAGGTGCTGCTTTTAAATCAAATGAGCCGCGCTGTTTATCCCATAGCGATAAAGTCAGCGATGATTGCCATGACACATTTTGCAGTACGCCTACATCACCGAGCAACTTTAATGTGGCATGATATGCACCTACCATGGCATGCGGCCCATTATCCACCCATTCATCCACGTCTTCATCGTAAAACGATTTGGTGCGCCCACCCAAAGCTGGAGCCGCTTCATACAAGTCAATTTGATACCCTTTTTCAGCAAGGCGCAGCGCGGCCGTTAAACCTGCGATACCACCACCAACCACAGCCACACGTTTGTTTCGGTTTTCAGGCACTAAAAATCAATCCGCAAAGGTAGACCCTTTTTCGCTGCTTTTTTCTCATAGCGATACGCTTTCCATGCCACCCATATTTTCTTCAAGGGTGTAAGACGTGCAGGATGTTGCCATACATCAAAATCTACTTTTTTCAGCTTTGCCAAATGTGCATAATAAATCGCACCCATCATCAGTGATGGGGTCAAGCTTTGCCTATCTTCTGCAGGCAATGCTTTGAGGGCATCAGCATAAGCTTGCTCTGCTTTATCATAATAATGCTGCATCAACGCTTTAAGGTTGGCATTAGCTTCTTTGTTGTCGGAAAAACCTTGACGAATATCATGGTCAGTCACTTTAAACTTGGCTCTTGTTTGCTGTGGTAAATAAATACGCTCAATTTTGGTGTCTTCATAGACATCACGTAAAATATTGGTGAGTTGCAAGGCATCGCCCATACGCAATGCAAAGGTTTTGGATGCTTCTTGCGTAAAACCAAACACCGCAATGGACATCAAACCCACCACGCCTGCTACCCGATAACAATACAAGTCCAAATCTTCATCAGTCACCATAGGTTTACCCGACACATCCATCAACATGCCTTCAATCATCTCAGTGAACATCTTTTTCTCAATCGGGTAATGTTCAAGTGTCCACATCAACTCTTTACCTACAGGGTGACGCGCCGCACCTTCAAATACTCTATCTATTTCTTCCTGCCAAAAAGCAAGCTTACGAACAGCAACTTCTTTTTCTTTGATTTCATCAGCAATATCATCCACTTCACGACAAAATGCATACAATGCCATCATGGCTCTACGTTTTTCAGGCGATAAAAATAAAAAGGCATAAAAAAAGGATGAGCCCGAACCTCTGGTTTTATCTTCACAATACTTTTCAGGGCTCATGCGTATCCTCGTTTGCTATAATGATTGGGGCATAGTGTCATGCTGACAATGCTAAGGCTCACTTTCAGCCAATCAAGCTTGTTTAATGTGGGGCGTTGTTGCAAAGGGTTAGCCAATGCTTGGGTGGCATGTAAAATGGAAGTACCGCCTGCCAAGGTCGCAGCAATCTGAATGCGCAAACGAAATGGTAAATAGGCTAACAGCGCATAACCTTGATTGAATAACTTTTGTGTTTCAGCAATCGCTTCATCAATAGCTGGGCGCAGTGTTTCAATGCCAACACTACGCTGCAACACATCATCCCGAGATACATCAAGCTTGCTCAACCATTCATCCGCCAAATAGCAACGTCCTTTGGGTATATCGACCTTAAAATCTTGCCAGAAGTTGGTTAGCTGTAATCCTGTACAAATGGCATCCGATGCTTGAAGTGCTTTGTCATCATCAATGCCATGCAAAGCAAGCATCAAACGACCTACAGGGTCGGCAGAGTGTTTGCTATAAAACACCAAATCATCAAACGTCTCAAAACCTTTGAAATTCACATCCATACGAAATGCGGTAAGCAAATCACGAAACAGTTGCACATCCAAATCAAAGGTTTGCATCACATCCGCCAAAGCAATAAACACTAAGTTTTCAGACTTGCCCACTAAGCTTAAATCCAACTGCTATTCCCATTCATCCAGCATAGTTAAACGCTCTGCAACCGTAAAATCACCTTCATCAGCAAAATCATCCGCCGTACGTGCAAAAGCATAAATCACTGCCACAGCAGGTCGCAGCGACTTTTTTAACAATAAAGAAGCAGTCGGGAAGTTTTCATAATGTTCATTTGCTATCGTTTGACAGTGAACATAAGCTTGTTGAATGCGTGAAGTGTTCGGCATGGCAACATCTTAGAATGGAAGTTTCACAAGGCAACCGCTATGCTTGCCCCTTCTATTCGTTCATCATTTTGAAAACCAACATAAGAGAGTACATACATGTTTGATTCATTAACCACCAAACTCGGTAATATTGCCAACAAACTACGCGGTTCAGCCCGTGTTACCGAGGCTGATTTAGATGCAACCCTTAGAGAAATGCGTATGGCATTACTCGAAGCTGATGTTGCCCTGCCTGTGGTTA
>JALSZC010000138.1 GCA_027059605.1 Ghiorsea sp.
AGGCTCGTAGCTCAGGGGTAGAGCACCACCTTGACATGGTGGGGGTCGGCGGTTCGAAACCGCCCGAGCCTACCATTTTTTTATCACGCAAGGAGTAGAGCTTTATCATGAATATCCAATTGCCAGATGGCTCTACACGAACCCTAAATGATGGTGCAACAGCTTTTGATTTAGCCAAAGATATTGGTGAAGGTTTGGCTCGAGCGGTGATTGCTGCCAAAGTAAACGATGAGGTGGTGGATTTATCCCATGCTTTATCTGATGGCGATAAAGTTGCCCTGATTACTGAAAAATCCGACGAAGCTTTAGATATTATTCGCCATTCAACGGCACATTTGTTGGCGATGGCAGTGCAAGAAGTGTTCCCTTCTGCGCAAGTGACCATTGGCCCTGTGATTGAAGATGGCTTTTATTATGATTTTGCGTTTGAGCGAGCGTTTACACCCGAAGATTTGAAGGTGATTGAACAGAAAATGCGGGAAATTGCCAAGCGTAAACTTCCTATTGTGCGCGAAGTTTGGGCGCGTGATGATGCGATTCAACATTTTGAAAATATTGGCGAAAAATATAAAGCTTTGTTGATTGGTCGCATTCCTGAAGGCGAAGAAGTAAGCCTTTATAAACAAGGCGAATGGTCTGACCTTTGCCGTGGCCCGCATGTGCCGAATACATCCAAATTGAAACACTTTAAATTGATGAAAGTGTCGGGTGCATATTGGGAAGGTAATGCGGATAATGAGCAACTTCACCGCATTTATGGCACAGCTTGGGCAAGCAAAGATGATTTAAAAGCTTATTTGCATAGGTTGGAAGAAGCTGAAAAGCGTGACCACAGAAAGCTGGCAAAACAACTGGATTTATTCCACCTGCAAGAAGAAGCGCCAGGTATGATTTTTTGGCATCCCAAAGGCTGGAATGTTTGGCAAGTGGTAGAGAATGAAATTCGTTCCATCATGCGTGACAACGGTTACCAAGAAATTAAAACGCCGCAAGTGGTGGATAGAAAGCTTTGGGAGAAATCTGGGCATTGGGAAAAGTTCCGCGAGGATATGTTTACCACAAGCACAGAAAATCGTGAGTATGCGATTAAACCCATGAACTGTCCTTGTCATATTCAGGTGTTCAATCAAAACTTGCATTCATACCGTGATTTGCCTTTGCGTTTGGCTGAGTTTGGCTCATGCCACCGCAATGAGCCATCGGGTACATTGCATGGTTTGATGCGTTTGCGTAATTTTGTACAAGATGATGCACATATTTTCTGCGCAGAAGAGCAAATTCAAGATGAGGTTGGGGCTTTTATCGATCTTGTTTATGAGACATACAAGAAATTTGGCTTTGAAGAAGTGATTATCTTTTTATCTGACCGCCCTGAAAAACGCGTGGGCACAGATGAACAATGGGACAAGGCTGAATCTGCGTTGCACGAAGCACTCAAGGCTAAAGATATTGCATACGGATTAAACCCCGGCGAAGGCGCATTTTATGGCCCTAAGATTGAGTTTTCTTTGAAGGACTGTTTGGGTCGTGTATGGCAGTGCGGCACGATTCAGGTGGACTTTTCTATGCCTGGTCGCCTTGATGCGGAATATATCGGTGCAGATGATAAAAAGCATGTACCTGTGATGCTGCATAGAGCAATTTTGGGTTCATTAGAGCGTTTTATTGGTATCTTGATTGAAGAACATGCGGGTAAATTCCCATTTTGGCTTGCACCAACACAGGTTGTCGTGTGTAATATCTCCGATTCTCAGTCGGATTACGTTCAAGAAATCACTGAAAAAATGCAGGCTGCGGGCTTTAGAGTAGAATCGGACTTGCGTAATGAGAAAGTCGGCTATAAGGTGCGCGCCCACACTTTGCAGCGTGTGCCATTCATTTTAGTGGTTGGTGAGCGTGAAAAAGAGGAAAATACAGTATCTGTGCGTACCCGAAGTGGTGATAACTTAGGTGTACAATCAGTTGATTCATGGATTGCAGAGATGCAAAATATGAAAAAACAGTACCTGTAACAGGGAAGCTGGAAAAATAAAGTAAGCTGGCAAGGAGAGTACTTATCGCCAAGAAAGAATTAGCAGTAAATCATGACATCGAAGCTCCAGAAGTTCGTGTTATTGGTCATGATGGAGAACAAATTGGTGTATTAAAACGCCATGAGGCTATTGCAAAAGCAGAAGAAGTTGGGTTGGATCTTATTATGATGTCACCCAATGCTAAGCCGCCTGTCTGCAAAATTATGGATTATGGCAAGTATAAGTACGATCAAAGCAAGAAGGCGAATGAAGCAAAGAAAAAGCAACATGTGATTCAAGTCAAGGAAGTGAAGGTTCGCGCTACCACTGACCAACATGATTTGGATGTGAAGCTTAGAAATATTCGTAAATTCTTGGAAGCTGGTAACAAAGTTAAAGTGTCTTTGCGTTTTCGTGGTCGCGAAATGGCGTACACAAGCCAAGGACGTGAGCAATTGGAACATATTGCTGAAGAAGTAAAGGAATTGGGCAAACCTGAAAAAATGCCTAACATGGAAGGACGGCAAATGATTATGATCATTAATCCGTTGAAGAAATAGAGGTTGGTACACAATGCCTAAGATGAAAACACACAGTGGTGCTGCAAAACGTTTTTCTAAAACAGGAAGCGGCAAATGGAAGCGTAATAAAGCAAACGCTCAACACATTTTGACTAAAAAATCTCCGAAGCGTATTCGTGGATTCCGTGGTACAACTTTAGTTGCACCATCAGATGTTAAAGCTTTGAATCGTTTGATTCCCGGCGCATAAGTTAGTAATAGGAGAAAGATATGCCTCGCGTAAAATCAGGTGTTCAGGCGCATGCTCGTCATAAGAAAGTTATTAAAGCTGCAAAAGGTTATTACGGTCGTCGTAAGAGCTGTTTCCGTGTAGCAACACAAGCGGTAGATAAAGCTCGCCAATATGCATACCGTGACCGTAAAGTTAAAAAACGTGA
>JALSZC010000139.1 GCA_027059605.1 Ghiorsea sp.
TAGGTCATGCATCCCTTGCCACCACAGAACATTATACCCATGTCACTCTACCCCAGTTGCAACAAACGTATGAGCAAGCACACCCACGTGCCAAGGTGAAAAAACATGAATAATTCTATTAATATACGCATGTTAGCACTCAATATCTTATATGCTGTTTTGATACAAAAACGTAAAGCCAAAGCAAGCTTGGAGTACACCCTTGGTCAACATAACTTGGAAACCCGTGATGCGGCACTACTTCGAGAAATGGTGTATGGTGTATTGCGCTATTATTATACTTTAGAAGCCGATATGAGTCGCTTTATCAAACAAAAGCCTGAGGAACATAGCCGTATGGCTTTACTGCTAGGCACATACCAGCTTAGGCATATGCGAATTCCCGCCCATGCTGCGGTGAGCGAAACAGTGGCTGCCATCAAACCTTATGTGCCGCAAGATGCAGGTTTTATCAATGCAGTACTCAGAAAAATTGCCAACAGTGAGCCACCAAACAAGCTCAAACCCCGCCAACGCGCAGAGTTACCTAAATGGATATATGCCGCTTGGCGTGATGCTTGGGGAGCAGATAAAGTGCAAGCCATGATGCAAGCTTGTAAACAACCCGCAGACTTATGTATTGCAGTATTCAAACATCGAGAAGAATGGATAAATAAAGCAGTACAACAAGGCTTTACTGTTCACCAAGGTGAACTATCGCCCTATGCTGTGTTGTTGGCTGCCAACACCAATGTATCCCAATTACCTGGTTATACCCAAGGTAAATTTACCGTGATTGACCAAGCCGCCCAAGCCGCCACCTTACCACTCACTTTAACCCATGAAACAGGGCATGTTTTGGATATTTGTGCAGCCCCTGGTGGTAAAACAGCGATGCTTGCCAAGCGTTTTCCTAAAGCACAAGTCACTGCTATTGAATTAAACCCCAAACGTATCCCACGTTTACAAGAAAACTTAAATCGTTTAAACCTCAAAAATGTTGAGGTTGTTCAAGCCGATGCCAACACTTTACCGTATGCCAACAATAGCATTGATGCCATTTTACTGGATGCACCCTGCTCAGCATCTGGCACATTACGCAGACACCCTGATGCTAAATTTTTGCATGATAAGGAAAGCATGGTTCAAGCATCAACATTACAAACCGCCTTACTCAAAGAATCATTGAGGGTGCTCAAAGTGGGTGGTACTTTGGTTTATGCCGTTTGCTCCATTCACCCCCAAGAAAATGAAGCTGTGGTCAATCAATTCAAGGGTGTGCAAAGTACGCAACGTTTACTACCAAGTGACAGTCATGATGGCTTCTTTTTTGCGCAAATAATAAAATGATGAAGTTTTTTTCACCACGAAGAACACAGAGAACACGAAGGAAAAAAGCAGGTGATAAAATGATGGGGCAAAAAACATGAAAATTGTTAGTTGGAATGTAAACTCTCTTAATGTGCGATTGCCGCATGTTCTGGATTATTTAAAAGAACATCAACCTGATGTGTTGGCATTGCAGGAAACCAAACAAACCGATGATAAATTTCCCAAAGATGATATTGAAGCTGCAGGTTATCATGTCGCCTTTTCTGGGCAAAAAACATACAATGGTGTTGCTATCATCAGCAAACACCCGCTTGAAGATATAAGCTTTGATATTCCCAACTTGGATGACCCACAAAAGCGCGTGATTGCAGCCACCATCAATGGTATTCGTATCATTGATATTTATTTGCCCAACGGGCAAGAGATTGGCTCTGAAAAGTATGCTTATAAAATGAAGTGGATAAACGCCCTCAAAGCCTATGTGCAAGATGAGCTAAAAAAACATGATAAACTGGTCTTGTTGGGAGACTACAATATCGCACCTGCCGATATTGATATTCATGACCCCGACCGCTGGCAAGGTAAAATCATGTGCTCTGATGAAGAACGCGCGCATTACCAAGACTTATTAAACATGGGTTTACACGATAGTTTGCGAGAGCTACATCCAGATGAGCCCATGTTTTCGTGGTGGGACTATAGAGCCAACGCTTTTAGGCGAAAATGGGGCATTCGTATCGACCACTTATTGGTGACTTCAAATATCCAAGTGCTTGATGGTGGTATTCACACTGAAGAACGCGCCAAAGAGCGCCCTTCTGACCATGCCCCTGCTTGGATTGAAATTAAAGACTGATTGCTTTAACCTATCGACACAAAGGAGTTTGCCATGTCCAAAGTATTTTTATCAATCCTGCTATTGAGCAGCTTAACCCTTATCACTGCCTGTTCAGGCAAAAAAGAAGTCAGCCAAGAGCCTGAAGGTATCAGCTATAAAACCAATGAAGTCACTGTGCGCCAATGTGCAGACATTGACGACCAATCCTTTAGAACATTGCTTGAAGACCATGATACCAGCATCAAAAAACAAATGTCTCCCCATTTGTATATCGTGACTTGGGATGACGATCGCCATGCCGATGAAGTTGTGCGTGAATTAAAAAACACGACCATGTTTTGCGGTGTCGATAAATATCAAGAATAAACGTGATTCTTTTTCGCAAACCTTTGGCGAAAGAAAAACAGCCATAGCAATACCATCAACAGCCCCGCATAACCAATCTTCTCTGCCATGGCTTGTTGGGCTTGCTTCATGCTTTGTAAACGCTGTTCAATGCTTTGACTTGAAAGCAGGGTTTGCCCACCCTGCTGCACCTGCCAAACCTGCTGATGTTTATCTACCCACACTGTAATCGTTTGATGTACATAAGGTTTTAATTGCTCTTCCCACACATGATAACCATAACGCAAATAACCGTGTTTCAAGCCATTTTCTTTATTATACACAAGCATTTCAACCACTGTGGGTGATTTCGCAGGCGCATGAAAGGTTACCTGCTGCAATAACCCTGTATGGCTAAACAATGATTGATCCTCTGGCTTATGAAATGCACTTTCATTCCACTGTGATGAAAGCCCCATGAA
>JALSZC010000140.1 GCA_027059605.1 Ghiorsea sp.
TTAGGTAGTCACGTAAAGCAGGGGTGTTGCTAAAGGCACGTTCGCTATTGGAAATATATTTATCGTTATTATGAATAAGCTCATTTGGATTTTCAGCCAAGCTTTTAAAGCCAATAAGTATCATTTTATTAAATACAGCTCTGGGCAGGTATTTACCAGCCTTATATAGCAGGTTGTTGGTAATGATGCTTGTAAGTTTGTCCATATTTGGTGGTACGACAGGGGATATAAGCAATAATTTCTGAACACGTTGTGGATAGTCATGGGCTAATGCTGCACCAAACGGCGCACCATTGGAATTGGCGATCACTTTAAATGTTTCAATGCCTAAATGGTCAACAAGTTGTATAATATCGGAAGCGTGGTCATGTAAACTATATTTCCTATGGGTTGGTGTAGAACCTAGGAAACCAGGGCGTTTGGGAGTAATAATACGATACTTTACAAGGTCTTGTAACTCAGGTTCATGAAACATTTGGGTATCGGGATGAATGAGTGGGTGGCAAAAAATAATAGGTTCACCATTAGGGTTACCATACTCCACATACCCCAGTTTTCGCCCATCCAATAAAGGAATATAGCCTTGCGATTCGGGTATGGCACTTTTGCGCTGTGCTTCAAATGGAACTGGATACTGAGGTGTTCCGACAATAGCGGCAGGGCTGGTTAGAATTTTTTTAACGAGCTCAACTTGGCAACTGGTATCTGTTTTTCCATAAATTGTTTTAATTTGCGCTCGAACGGTATGAATGCTGATGTCTAGCTTTGCTGCAATATCATTGAGGTTATGACAACCATTTACAAGCAAGCTAATAAGCTTGGTTTGGGCATGGGTAAGCTGGAAATCTTGTGCAATGGATTCGATATGATACTTAGGTTTGATGCTAGGGGACACAATATAAAGAGCCACCTTGACGGTCGATGTAACGCCCTTTTCGTCATAGCTGGTGACCCAAATGGATGTATGTTGTTCATGGTCGAGCTTAATTTGTAAAGAAACACCTGTTTGTTGGGTGATGGCGTTTGTAATGGCATGGTGGAGTGCTTGCGTACTTTTTTTGTGATGAGCTACAATATGATTGTTTTCAATAGCCAAGCATTCTTTGCTATCAAGGTAGTCTTGCGCACGTTGGTTGAGCGCAATGATTTTTGCATCTTGTGATACGATAATGACACCCATAGGTAGCCGATTAATAATGTGGTCAGCAGTGTCACTTTTATTTTCTAGGGCATTGATATACGAATGAATTTTAATGGCTTTATTAAGATGTGCTTCTAAATATTTGAGATTTTCCCCTTTGGGTTCATCCAAGAATGCTGCCTTATGTTCATCAATGGATTGAAATAGCTCAGGCCAAAGCATAGGTGTTTGCGCAGTATCATAAATCAATTCTACTAGCTTGGAATACGCTTCAATTTTTCTTTGGTCTTGAGGTGACATGGTTTAAGTCTAGCACAAATCAATATATCGGTATAGCCCATTTGGGCGATGTGCATAATATAAAGTACACCTATATTTATACATACAGATTCACCAAGAGGAGATTATATATGAATAAACAGTGGATAAGTATAATAGGTGCTATAATAGTTTTTGGGTTGGGGGGTTGTAGTAGTGGTGGTAGTAGCTCTTCTAGTGGTAGTAGTGTTGCTACTTCATCGTCAACAACTAATTTAGTTTCAGGTGTTGTTGCAACAGGCGCACCGTTAGTCGGGTTTGTGGCAGTTAAGGGCGCTTTGGGCAATGTTGCTACGGCTAATATTGATGCACAAGGCAAGTATTCGGTTGATACTAGCAACCTAACGCTACCACTTGTGCTTTATGCCAGTGGCGTATCAGGTGGTAAGGCGTATAGTATTATATCGGCAGCCACGGCTAGTGACGTGGGAGGAACAGTAAACATCACGCCATTAACCGATTTAATTGTATCGAATGTTGCAGGGTTGAATAGCGAGGCATTTTTTAATAATCCTGATTACACATTGTTAAGTGCGAACAATTTAACAGCGGCAAAAGATGTGTTGGCGTTGCGGCTAGATAGTATTTTAACTGCTGCAGGTTTGGGTACAGGCTTTGATTTGATGAATACAGCATTTAATGCGAATCATACGGGTTATGATGCACTGTTAGATTTATTGGATGTTCAAGTAGATGCGGCTACCAATCAAGCGACTATTACCTATGCTTTAGATCCTCTTCTTACGATTACTGATGATTTAACAACTACAACGGATGTTACCACTATGGGTGCAGTAAATGGTGCAAGTTTTCAAGCCAACGCGACAACAGTCCAAGAAATTGATGCGTTTATGTTAAGCATGGATGCTTTGTTTGTTAATGGTACACCAACGGCAACAGCTGTTGCCCCTTTCTTTACAACAAACTTTTTATATCAGGGTGTTAATAAAACGAATGCGATTGCTTTGTTTACATCAACACAACCTGCAGATCAGTCTATAGTAGCAAATATTGTTTCCACTTTGAAATCATTCACTATTGTGTCAATTGATACAACAGTGAACCCTCAATTGGCAACCATTCGTTCATCGGATGGCAAATTGATGAATCTAGAGAAGTCGACCGCAGCAGGTTGGCAATTAGCAGGAGATAATCACGCATGGGGTGCGGAAGCCGCACCAGAAAGCCATCTCGATCAAGCAACAGGTACTGTAATGAATAACTTTCAGTTGAATTTGGACGATGCTTCAACGGTAGCTATTTTACCTAATGATTATTTTATTGTTACTGGACCAGGCTTGAATGTGAATGGTGGTGTCATTGTTCAATATGATTTTAATAGTTTTAATAATGCACCAGGTAAAACGGTTTTAATGTGGTCTATACCAGTTACGGATGCGACAGCTTTAAATTTTCCAGATGCTTCCGATTATACTGTGAAAAGATATAGAGATGTAAATGGAGATACGAATATTGTAGCAGGGCTAGGGCAAGTA
>JALSZC010000141.1 GCA_027059605.1 Ghiorsea sp.
CGCATAGTGCAGAAACAAAAACACCGCGCAAGTCATAAACTTACGCGGTGTTTTACTAGGGTCTGTTCGGTTCAGTCTTTAAAATCCAAAGCTTTGCCTGTTGGGCGAGGCAATACAGGGAACGTCACTTGTGGTGCTTCACCCGTTAATGTTTCTAAGAATGCTACAATATCGGATACATCATGCTTAGAAAGCTTGATGCCCAATTGTACTTTTGCCATGGTTTTAACGGCTTCTTCCAAAGTTGCAGCCGAACCATCATGGAAATAAGGTGCAGTCATCGCCACATTACGCCATGATTGAACACGGAATACATGATCATCTTCAGCTTTGCCTGTGACTGATTTCAAACCAGTATCTTTACCATATTGAAATTCAACAAATGCATTATTCGTGAACAACGCACCTGAATGGCAAGAAGTACAACCAATATCAGCTACTTTTTTCATACCACGTTTAGCAGCTTTAGAAATATCACCTTTACCTTCTACAAACTTATCAAAAGGAGCGTTGGGTGTAAGCAAGGTGCGCTCAAAGGCTGCAATGGCTTTTGCCATATTGTCATAGTTCAATGCATGTTTACCAAACACATCCTCAAATAATGGCGCATAACCAGCATCTTTTAAACGCGTTACCACAGCTTCTTCACTATCTGCAGCCATTTCAACAGGATTCAATGGTGGGCCTTTGGCTTGGTCTTCTAATAGAGGCGCGCGACCATCCCAAAATTGTTTGCTCCAAAAGCCTGAGTTCAATACTGTTGGCGCATTGCGACCACCACGTTGCCACTTATGCCCAATCGAAAACTGCTGATTATCTACACCCCAAGTACCTAAATTATGGCATGAGTTGCATGAAAACTGACCACTTTTGGACAATGCTGGGTCAAAATAAAGCTTTTTGCCCAACTCTACCTTTGCTGCGCTCATAGGGTTATCCGCGGGTACGGGCACTTGCGTTGGTAATACGCCCATGCCTTCTGGAATATCAGCGGCAACTGCGTTGCCCAATCCCAAGAAAGATAATGATACTAATAAGACTAACTTCTTCATTTCTATCTCCTTTGTTATTTTAATCTGCCAGTTTTACTGACAATAACCTTGATGCAGCGAAATATAACAGGCACTACATCAACAATAAAATTGATTGTTTATATGTTTACCATTGATTTTATAAATGAACATATCATCATACGCTGATGCAATATCCAAGCACCAAACAACTTCAATTCCTTGTCATGCTGGATGAATACAAACATTTTGGTCAAGCTGCCAAAGCCTGCCACATCTCACAATCTGCATTTAGCATTGCTATCAAAGCATTGGAAAACAAGCTGGGTGTGCAGCTTGTGGATAGAACCAATAAACAAATTGTATTCACTGATATTGGCTCAATTATTGTTCGCCAAGCAAGGCTTTGCTTATCCGAATTAGACACCTTGGTTGAATTGGCTAAAGGAACGCATGAACCACTAAGCGGAAAAATAACCTTGGGCGTTATTCCTAGCATTGCACCATTTGTGTTGCCTACATTTGTTCCACATATCACAGAGCAACATCCGCAACTTCAATTGTATTTACGCGAAGATAAAACCCACATCGTGCATGAAGAGTTATTATCAGGAAAATTGGATGTGGTGCTGCTCGCATTACCCTTTAAGCTTGAAGGTGTAGAAACCATCACCTTATTTGATGATCCCTTTATGTTGGCATACCACAAACATTCTAAGTGGTTTAAAGATGAAAATAAGAAGTTTAATATCAATGACCTACCCAAAGAAAGCTTATTACTACTTGATGATGGGCATTGCCTGCGTGACCATGCTTTAGAAGCTTGCCATTTACGCTCACTCGACCAAATTAGCCGTTTTGCTGCCACCAGCCTGCAAACCCTATTGCAAATGGTTGCATCGGATTTAGGCGTAACCTTTATCCCTGAAATGGCAAAAGATTCATTGATGGTCAAAGATTCACATATTTCCCTACTAAAACTTCCCAAAACCATGCATAGGCAAATTGGGCTGGCTTGGCGCAAAGGTTCATCCAGAGCTGAAGAATTTAAAATGCTGGGGAATATTTTAAAACAGATGCATGATAACCCTACTTTTAAAAACATAGATTCTTAACCCCTAGCCGTTAAACTTGCCCTACTTTTGATAAGGGGTATTTCTATGAGCGTTTCTATCGGCACAGCTTTAACAGCAACAGCAAGCAAAGTGATGTTACTGGGTTCAGGTGAGCTGGGCAAAGAAGTTGCTATTGAGCTACAACGTTTGGGCGTTGAAACTATTGCTGTAGATAGTTATGCCCATGCACCTGCCATGCAGGTAGCACACCGCTCGCATGTGTTGAATATGTTGGATGGTGATGCACTTAGAGCCCTGATTGAACAGGAAAAGCCTGATTTAATTGTACCCGAAGTCGAAGCGATTGCCACAGATACTTTGGCAGCTTTAGAAGAAGAAGGTTTTAACATCATCCCCACAGCCCGAGCCACACAATTAACCATGAATCGCGAAGGTATTCGTCGTTTGGCTGCTGAAGAATTGAGTTTAACGACTTCTCCTTATCAATTTGCTGATACCTTTGATGCTTTTTCCAAAGCCGTTACTGAAATTGGTACACCATGTGTGGTCAAACCCATTATGAGTTCATCAGGTAAAGGGCAATCGGTCATCAAAAGTGATGCTGATATTCAAAAGGCATGGGATTATGCCCAAGAAGGTGGCAGAGCGGGCAAAGGTAAGGTGATTGTAGAAGGCTTTGTTGATTTTGATTATGAAATCACACTTTTAACCATTCGCCACCGTGATGGCACCTCATTTTGCGAGCCAATTGGTCATTTGCAAGTTGATGGCGATTATCGGGAATCGTGGCAGCCCCAAGCCATGTCTATTCAAGCATTAGAAACCGCTAAACATATCGCAGAACAAGT
>JALSZC010000142.1 GCA_027059605.1 Ghiorsea sp.
CGCAAAAAGCGGATAAAAGCTGTTGGTCTATGTATCATAGGCTGATAATGAGATAGAAAGGTTTGGCTGTCAAAGGGTTTGCAGGTTATGAAACATCATAGATTTAAAATTACTGCATAAAAAAGCCCCGTGAGAACGGGGCTAAAAGCGGAAGTTTATTGAATGCTTCCGTGGCAATTATTTGATGGCAATGGCTTTGGGTTTTGCGCTTTCATGTTTAGGTAAGCGAACATGAAGCACCCCATCTTGCATACTGGCTTCCACTTTATCTGCATCAATATTGCGAGGTAAGCTGAAGCTTCGAGAAAACTTGCCATACGCACGTTCAATACGGTGTACGTTTTCTTCATTGACATCTTTTTCATAGCGGCGTTCTCCAGAAATGGTTAATACGCCATCTTTAACTTCTAGCGTCACATCTTTTTTATCAATGCCTGGAAGTTCCACTTGCATTTGCAATGCATCTTCAGCTTCACGAATATCTACAGGTGGAGCCCATTGCCCAGTTTCTTGGCTAGTTGCAAGGGTTGAATCCCCAAAGATATCACTTAAGCGATGTTGTAAATTTTCCAAATCTTGCCATGGGGTTCTGCGTACAAGTGTCATAACTATGTCCTCCTTTTTATATCAATTTGTCAACCTAATCAGTGACTTACTTATTACATAAGCATTATATTTTGATATTCAAGGGGTAGAATTTAAGAGATTTAGACCTTATATATAAAAGATATTTCTTACTTTTGGAGCGTATCATGAGCGGAAAAATACATATTGCTTGCCCGCACTGTTTGGCGGTGAATCGTGTTGAAGAAGATAAACTTGCCAAGCACACGGTCAATTGTGGCAAGTGTCATAAACCCTTGTTTTCAGGGCAGGTGTTTGATGTGAATCAACATGCATTTGAAAAGCACTTGTTTCAGAGTGATGTGCCTGTGTTGGTGGATTTTTGGGCACCGTGGTGTGGACCATGTAAAATGATGGCACCTGCTTATGCGCAAGCAGCAGGGCAATTAGAGCCGCGTGTTCGCCTGATTAAAGTGAATACTGAAGCAGAGCAAATGTTGGGCGCACAGTTTCAAATCCGCAGTATTCCTACATTGGCTTTATTTAAGCAAGGCAAAGAGGTAGCTAGACAAGCGGGCGCAATGGGAGCTTCGGATATTGTGCGTTGGACGCAAAGCCACTTATAAGCTTCGTTTAGGTCGGATAAGTATGGGTGCATATGTCATTGTAAATATTGCAAAGGCAAGCACCCAAAAGATTTGTGATACACCAATCAAGGTTTCATAGTTCCAAATATCAAATAAGGGTAGGAATACACGCACGATTGCGCTGCATAAAATAGCCATAAAGGCATAGATTAAAGCTTTGGGTGGTTGATATACATTGCGCCCTGTATGCGCTAAAGAAACGCGAGAAATCATGCCCATGGTTATCATGCCTATGCCGCCGACAGTGAAAGCGTGGATAGCAAGTAGCTTTGGAATATCTACCTCTGCAAGGTAAATTAATACAAATAGGGCAAAGCCAAACGTTATCATCCAAAAAGACAAATAAATGCTCCACAATAAACCTTGCTGCCAAATGATGGGGTGATGCCAGCGCATCAAGCGGTATGCGTTTAAAGCAAATAGAACAATGGCTAAATAACCCGATGTAAGGTCATGACCGATAAATACTTCATTGATAGCAAATATAAGGAAGATAAATAGGTTGGGAATATCCACCCACTTTGTATTAAACAGTTTTACGGCATCGTTCGTGGCGCGCTCAATAAAGAAAGGAATCACACGCCGTCCCATGGTTAAGATAAGGGCAAGGATAATATACATGGCGGAGAAAATGCCCCAAACCACACCATTTTCCATATAACCCAATGCGCCAACATAAAACATGATGTTGCACAGCGTAATGAGTAATACTTTGGCAATAATACCAATTTGATGCCATTGCTTGGTTTTAATAATGCGGTGAAATAAGATATAGGTGAGCCAAAGGGTGAACAGTGAATCAAAAAGGGCTGCGACTTCAATCCATTGTGTACCCAATAAAAAGCAAAGTCTTGCAATCAACCAAAAGGTAAATAGCAGCAGTAGTGACTTACCTTCTGCAGTAACTGTGCGCGTCCAAGTGCGTACGGAAGTGAGTAAGAAACCAGCAATGACAGCCATGGCATAACCAAATAACATTTCATGGGCGTGCCATTCAAATTGAGAAATACCATCAAGCGTAATGTCCAATTGGAAAATATAAATGGCTGACCATAAAGCCATAGTTAACATGGCAAAGAAGCCTGCTCCTAAGAAAAAAGGGCGAAAACCAACTTCTAACAATGCAGTGGTGGGTTTATCAGATAACATGCAGCAACCTTAAACAGCTAAATCAAGAAATGAAACAGTGAGCATTTTTGATGGGTGTATATATCAAAAGGAAGTCTGTGTTTAATTGCGTTGTAGTGCGGAAGTTTATGATGATGTATGTAACTATTGTAAGTTATGAAAAAGATTAAGATAATTTAATTTCAATTTTATGATTTCTATCACATTATTGTCATGTGGTGTGGCTATACTTGCCCTATCTTGACGTGAAAGGAGATGATTATGCGTACAGTAACTAAGAAGTTGGGTAAAGTTTTATACCGTGATGGACCAGCGATTGTGGCAACGGCTCTTTTTGCGGTATTGTTTGTAACGGAAGTAACTGACGCTACAAGCTAAGATACTTTAACCCTATGTTTTTATACCTCCAAGGCAACTTGGGGGTATTTTTTTGCGCGGGTTATTGTATGCATATTACAATAGTTGTAGTTGACAACTAAATGAAAATGCGTATAATGCGATCCAACTTAGTAGAAACACAAAGGTAACTAAATGAAATTATTTGATTTAAACAACAGAACACTTGGGCTCATT
>JALSZC010000143.1 GCA_027059605.1 Ghiorsea sp.
AGTTGGTGAAAATACCTATGCCGGGCAAAGTTGAATCATTGAATGTGTCTGTGGCAACGGGTGTGGCATTGTTTGAAGTGGTGCGCCAAGGTTTAAACGATAAGTAAGGGGGAGTGAACATGGATTTGGTGTTAATCGAAGGTTTGAAAGTGCGCACGGTGATTGGCATTTACGACTGGGAGCGTGAAATCAGACAAACTGTGCGCTTGGATATTGAAATGGCGTGGGATATTTCCAAAGCAGGTAAAACGGATAATATCGAGGATACCTTGGATTACTTTGCTGTATCTCAACGCCTGATTCAGCATGTGGAAGCATCAGATTTTGCTTTGGTTGAGACCTTGGTGGAAAGTTGTGCGACAATAGTGCGGAAGGAGTTTTTAGTACCTTGGGTACGCATAAAACTTTCTAAACCTTTGAAGAATTTAGGTATGGATTGTGCAGCAATAGTGATTGAACGAGGGCAGAAATGAGTGATGTTCAATTACAATTTATTGGTTCTGGAGATTCAGAGTGTTTGAGTTACTATAACACTAATATGTTGCTTGAGCATCAAGGTAAGCGTTTGCTTATTGATTGTGGTTGGACGGCTAAAAGAGCCTTGCATGATTTAGGGTTGGGTATTACAGATATAGATGCTATTTATATTACACATGTGCATGGTGATCATGTGTTTGGTTTGGAGCGTTTTGGTTTTGAAAGTCGCTATGTTTATCATGATTATAGAATCAAGCTTTTTGTGCCACAGGGCGTGCTTCCTTTGTTATGGGATGAAACGTTAAAGGGAAGTATGGGGTACTCCTCAGACGGGGAGAATAAGTTAGAGGATTTTTTCGATGTTTGTGTAGTTAATGATGGTTTTACTTGGCAAGGTTTAGAATTTCAACTTTTCCCTACTCCTCATACCAAGGGTAAGCCCTCGTTTGGTATTCGTTTGCCCCACCGTTTTACATTTACTTCAGATAGTAATGTAATCAATGATTTTGAAAGCTTAGTTGATGATGATAAGTATATTTTTCATGATGCTTATTCGGCTGGTGATTTTCATCCTGCTCATGCCACGATTGAAGAAATGCGAGATGCTTATCTGGCTAAGTTGCGCCAACGGATTTACTTGGTGCATTATGATGATGGTATTTATGATCGACTATCAAGCTTACAAGATTTTGCAGGTATTGTTGAGCAAGGAAAGGTTTATACATGTTAAAAGGGACGTGTATTGGTTTTTTACCTGATGCGGGTTGTGGGTTGATTTATACAGATAAGCTTTGTGGCGACTCACGTGTGGTATTTGTTCATTTTCGAGATATTCAGCCACAAGATGATGGTTGGCAAGGTATGAACGAAGGGGACAAAGTTCAGTTTGTTGCCAGTGATGAAAAAGGTAGTGTGTTTCATCGAACGTGTGCAGCAGTGGGTGAGACTAAAGATGACTTTGTGAAAATCATAGGTGAAAGTGATGCTTTGGTCTTTAAGAGAGTTGAAGAATTAGAAGGTTTTGTATGTGAAGCCCACCAAACGCTGGTTGTTACAGGAGATATTCCCGAAGCTTGGCAGCCTAATGAAGATATATTTGAGCAGGATGTGTTGTTTTATCACTGTGTTTGGCGGGATAAGGCGGTGTTTAAGGGCTGGCAAGTAAGTGGGGACTTGGTTTTTCTTGGTTGTACCTTTAAGGATGCATTTTCATTAAAAGAGGCTTGTATTTCAGGTGCTGTTCATATGGAAGGTTGCAACTTTTCAGGTGCAGGTGGCGCAAGCTTTCGTGGTTTACAAGCCAAAGCTTTATATCTTGATTTTGGGATTAAAGGACCACGCGATATGGTGTGGCTCAATGAAATGTGCATTGCTGAAGATGTGGTTATTGGTGGTGATTTTTCAAGTAATATTCAGGTGATGCGTCAACAAGATAACCGTGTAACTACACAAACTTGCAAAGATAACACGAGTGGTAACCGCCCTTGTTTTAGAAGGTTGTTTGTTGGGAAAGAGTGTTATCAGAGTCAAAATATTAATCGAAGTATTTTAGCGGGTACATTAGATATTCATGGGTTGTGTCATGGTGAAGTCGTTGATATTGACCACGCTGAGATTCAAGAGATTCGTATGGTACAAGTTTCTGGTGATGTGGGTATTACATGCAGGCATACTAAAGTGTTTGGCAATGTGTGGATTGAGCATGATGAGCAAAGCTTGGGGTATTTAAGTCAAGTCGATTTTCAAGATACTTATATCGAAGGGCATTTTGCGCTGCGTTACATCCAGGTTGCAGGCGTGCTTAACCTTGATGATGCCACGGTTGAGCGGGTGATACGCTTACATCAGCTGCACTTTGCAGAAGAGGGTGGATTGCAGTTAGCAAGGTTGTGTGCGAATAGATTAGTGATGGATGATTTCACATTGCTTTATGGGAAAAAGAAGCAGCCATTGTTTTGGCAGAACCCACGCTTTTATATGCTTAAGCGAGAAAATGATAGGGGCAGTCAAGGTAAAGAGGGTGATATAGAGTTAACGCAAGAGTATGTGCTACTTAAGCATTTGTTATCTCAAGAAGGACAGTTAAAACTGGAAGATGAAGCTTTTTATCATATGCGAAAACTAGGGCATTGGTATAATGATTTAGGCATGCTGGTGTTTAATTATATATTTGGTTGGGGTGTACGTCTGCAAAATATTCTTGTGTCTGTTGTGATGATGATTTTATTGTTTTTTATCATTTATCATCAGCTTTTTAATTTTGAAGAATTAAATGCATTGCAATTAAGTATTCAAGCAACCTTTTTAGCATTTTTCGGTAATATAAAACCGGAGGTTTTGGCTGGGAGTCATTTGAGTTGGGTCGTATTGGTACAAAGTGTGATGGGGGTTATCTTTGTAACTGTTTTTGTTGGTGCATATGTGAGAAAGCTATTACGATGAAATATATTATTTCGATTGGAAGTAATATCAAGCCAGCACACCATGTGCCATGGGTGATACAAAAGATGTATGATGAGTTTGATGCAGTTGTGGTAAGCCGTTTTTATCGTACACATGCGTATGCAATGAAATCACATACGGTTTTTTGGAATGGTGCAGTCATGGTTGAAAGCAGCCTATCACAAGAGAACCTGAAAAGGTTACTATGTGAATGGGAAGTGACCAGTGGGCGAAATCGTAATCACCCACAGTGTTCAACACGAGATAGAACCTTGGACTTGGATATTTTATGGCAAGATGAGAGGGGTTGGCTTGAGGACATTAGTAAGCTTAGAAACTTACCGTATATGTGGCAGCCCATAAGTTCGTTACTGGCATTACCTACGAATAAAGGACATTGTGGCATTGTTTGGTTTTTGATGTGCAAGGTGTTACTGGGCGGCAAAAGAAAACGCTTAAAGTAAATCTTGTTTGTCGGTTAGGATATTTTGCAGACGTTTTGAATAGTCTGGATTGGCTGAGGATAGTGGTAGTCTGACTTCAAAAGTGGCACCATGTCCTGGTTCGCTTTGAACTGATATGCTTCCTTGGTGTGCCAAGACAATATGTTTGCAAATCGCAAGCCCAAGTCCAGCACCTTCTCCTTTTTGGTTGTTGCGTGCATCATCAACGCGAAAGAATCGCTCGAATAAATGGGGTTGTGCTTCTAATGGAACGCCAGGGCCTTGATCGGATACTTTAATGATAACTTCTTCACCTTCTGCACGAGCATATAAAGTGACGGTAGAGTCATCGGGAGCATAACGTGATGCGTTGTTGAGCAAGTTGTAAAAAACGCGCTCTAAACGACGCTGGTCTCCCATGACTTCAAGGTCATCTTGAATATCCATTTCAAGGTTAATATTTCGTTTGGCGAATAGCATGAGGTGGTCTTGTCCTACTTCTTGAAGCAGTAGCGATAAGTCGATACGTTCTTGTGGGATTTCTAAGGTACCAGCATCAGCTTGGGCTAATGTCAGCATATCATTGACGATATGTTGCATGCGTTCGCTAATGGAAAATAGTTGTTTGAGTAATGCTTTGTATTCTTCAGGGGAGCGTTCTTGCATCAAGGCAACTTCAATTTCACTTTTGAGAATAGTGATAGGGTGGCGCAGTTCGTGGGAAGTGTCAGATACAAAACGTTTTTGACTATTAAAGTTGGTTTCTAGGCACTCAAACATTTTATTGAGTGAATGAATTAAGTCTCTAATTTCTTGGTCATGTACCGATGAGTTGAGTCTGCGGCTTAAGTCACCGTGGGCAACAGCATGTGCAGCATCGGTAATATCATTGATAGGACGTAGAGAGCGTCTTGCCATGCGGTAGCCAACAAGACCACTGATGAGCATAGATAAAAGCCCAAGAATACTTCCTAAAACATAAAGCAGTTTAAAGAACCTTTGAATATCACGTGTGGTTCGGGCTAAAATAGCTACGGCTACAACTTGAGTGCCTGCGCGAATGGGCATCACAGCAACCCGAAGATTATCTTCTCTTAACAGGCTTTGTGTGGATACGAAAACAGTAGCATTACCTTCAAATGCATCGCGGATAGCATGGGCAATATCATGTTTTCCATGTCCGACCAGCTCTTCACCTACGCTAAACAAAATCAAACCATCATGGTTGACAAGCTGAACTACGCCACGGTAATAAGTAGAAAACTCACGCAAATGGTGTCCCCATTGGGCGGTCGGTGATTCTTCAAGTTGGTGTACCAGTTGTTGGGCATCGCGGAACAAATCTTCATCAACTTCTTGGTAGATTTGCATAGATAGTAGCCAATAAATAAGACCTGCTGCCACCACCAAGATAGTAAATTCCACAGCGATATAGTGCATGGCAAGTCTGCCGCGAAAAGTGCGGAAGAAATGGTTGTAAAGGGAAGGAAACCAGTTTTTCATGAGGGTAGGTCGGTTGCTTATGTGCCTTCCTGATACTTGTCACTTAAAATATAACCTTGTCCACGCAAGGTGTGAATTAAAGATACATCAAAATCTTTATCGACTTTTGCCCGTAAGTGGCTGACATACACGTCAATCACATTGCTTTCAGGGTCAAAGTTCATATCCCACACATGTTCACCAATCAAGGTGCGTGAAAGAACCTTGTAAGGGTTGCGCATAAGGTACTCTAACAAAGCGTATTCTTTGGTGGTTAGTCGAATATTTTTGTCCCCACGGGTAACTTGCCGACTAATAGGGTCGAGCTCTAAGTCTGCCATGGTTAGCGTTGGTGTTTTACTGTCAGATGTGCGGCGTAATAATGCGCGAACACGGGCTAGCAACTCTTGGAAAGAAAAAGGTTTTGCCATGTAATCATCCGCGCCTGCATCCAAGCCACGCACTTTGTCTTCAACACTATCTCTAGCTGTTAGCATTAATACAGGTGTGTTTACACCGCGATCACGAATCTCTCGGCAAACTTGGATGCCATTTTTCTTAGGCAACATCAAGTCGAGAATAATCAGGTCATAATCATTGACTTCGGCAAGGAAGCCACCGTCTTCTCCATCATGGGATATATCAACGGCGTGACCTTCTTCACGAAGACCTTTTTGTAATACTTGGGCAACTTGAACTTCATCTTCAACAATCAAAATTTTCATAGACGCAATGTAGATGTTCTCAGTGTGTCTGACAATGCTTTTTAGTGTGTAATAAATGTCACAGTATGGGGAACACAAGGTTTATTGTGGTTGACAAGGGGTATTTTGTGGTCGATATTGGCGGTTAGTGGGTAAAAGTGGGTAGCTTGTTTTGAGTGCCTGGGCTAAATGAGGTTAAGTGGTAGCGTATGTTTCAAGGTGAATATACCAATAACATGGATGATAAAGGGCGCGTGAACATTCCCGCGTCTTTTCGTGAAGTGCTGCTTAAAAACTATGATGACTCTTCTATTGTTGTAACCCGTGACCCATATGCACCTTGCCTGCGTGCCTATCCTCAGCGTGAATGGAAGCGTTTGCTCACCAAAGTTTTAGCAAGGTCAAGCAGTGACCGTGCGGTCATTGCATTTAAGCGCACTGTGGTAAGTTCGGCGCAAGAATATGCACCTGATAAACAAGGTCGTGTATTAATTCCACAAAGCCTTCGTGACTATGCAAATATTAGCAAAGGAACTGTTTTTGTAGGTTCATTGGATACATTTGAAATATGGGATGTAAGTGCATGGGAAGCGCAGCTCGCATCATCATTGTCATTACTTCAAGATATGGACTTGGATTTCTGATGGCTACGCCAGCGCATATTTCAGTATTGGCAGAGCCATATATTGAAGGTTTGTGTGCGGATAAGGATGGCCGTTACGTTGATGCGACGTTTGGGCGTGGTGGGCACACACAACTTTTATTGAATAAGCTTTCTGCCCAAGGCGAAGTCTTGGGTTTGGATAGAGACCCTGAGGCTGTTGTTGTAGGGCAAGCTTTGGCTGAACAAGACACAAGGTTTCATATGGTTTATACCGACTTTGCAGGTTTGGAAGAAGCTGTACATACGCAAGGTTGGGATGATGTGAGTGGTATAGGTTTTGATTTGGGTGTGTCATCACCGCAGCTTGACCATGCTGAGCGTGGTTTTTCGTTTATGAAAGACGGGCCGCTGGATATGCGTATGGATAATGCGTCAGGCGAATCACTTGCATATAAATTGGAGCGTGTATCGGAACCTGAACTTGCGCACATTATTCGTGAATATGGCGGTGAAAGATTTGCTGGGCGTATTGCTCGTGCGATTTTAGAAGCTTTGCATCAAGGTAAAATGAATACAACCAAAGACCTTGAGAATGTATGTTTTCATGCAACACCAAAAAAAATGCGCCATAGTGGGGCGCACCCTGCAACACGCACTTTTCAGGCCTTACGCATTTGGGTGAATGATGAAATGGGGCAAATTGATGCTGCAGTGAAGTCTGCCATGCAATTATTAAAACCAGGCGGACGCTTGGCGATTATATCTTTCCACTCAGGTGAAGATAGGCGTATTCGTGATTTGATTGAAAAAGAAGTGCATGGTTGTACATGTCCGCCACAGTTTCCTATGTGTGTATGTGGTTTTAAAGCTACGATGCGTTGGGTGCAAAAAAAACCTGTGCGTGCCAGTGAAGAAGAAATGGAACTGAATCCACGCAGTCGCTCTGCAATGTTGCGCATTGCTGAAAAGGTGGGTGAGCCATGTTAAGGCGTGGGGTGGTGATACCATTATTGGCTGTTTTTATTGGTGTCTTGTCTGCAGGACAGGTGTGGTTATCGCATTTACGTGTTGCAGTTGCCCAGCAAACTTCTCAAGCTAAGCAAGAGCAACAGTTGGTGCAACAAGATGTGCAAAACTTAAAATTGGAAATGGCAAGTTTGATGCGCCCGAATACGTTGCGCCGATTGGCACATGATAAGTTGGGTATGCAAGCACCTACACCCATGCAGGTGGTTCGACCATGAGACAGAAGCGTATGATTGAGCCCCAAGTTGTTGAGCGTCGCCGCATTGATGTGGTCATTGGTTTGGTGGTTTTGGGATTATCTTTAATGGTGATTCGCGCTGTAGATTTACAATGGTTACAAGCGGCGGATTTATCAGTGCAAGCTGATAATCAGAGGATACGCCAGTATAATGTGGATGCGCCGCGTGGTCCAATCTTGGATCGTGCAGGCAGGGTTTTATCTGAAAGTGTAGAAATGCCATCCATTGCTGCCATTGCCTCGGATATTAAACCAGAGGATTTACCTGCATTAGCTAAAGCTTTAGATATGCCTTTGCATAAATTAAAACAGCGTATTGGTAAGCGAAAAGGTTTTGTTTGGTTGTCTAGACGTGTGACACCACAAACAGCTAAAGCGGTACAAGCATTAGGTTTGGCAGGTGTGCGCATTGAGAAAGAATGGCGTAGATACCACCCCTTTGGACCAGAAACAGGACATTTGATTGGTTTTGTAGGCACGGATAATCATGGTTTAGAAGGTTTGGAGCTAGCATTTAATAGTAAGTTGTCTGGTAAGCCTGGGCGGGTGCAATTACGCAGGGCTGCCAATGGTTACAGTTTGCCTGGAAGCACATGGTTAAAAGAACCTGTGATGGGTGAGCCTTTAAAGCTTAATCTTGATGTGAGTGTGCAAAGCATTGCTTACGCAGCATTGGCAAGTGGTATAACGAAGACGGGTGCTAAAGGTGGCTCGGTGGTGATTATGAATCCGCATAATGGGCATGTATTGGCAATGACCAGTTGGCCAGGGTTTAACCCCAATTCGTTTGGTAAATATAGACCCAAAGATTGGCGCAACAGAGTGGTGACCGATGTATTTGAGCCTGGTTCAGTGCTTAAGCCATTTACCGTGGCAGCAGCATTGTCAACGGGTCAATATACCATGGACTCTTTGATTTATTGTGAAAATGGTAAGTTTACTGTAGCTGATAAAACCATTAAAGATGACCACCCTGAAGGTTGGATTGATTTGCGTAAACTACTTGTGGTATCGAGTAATATTGGTGCTGCAAAACTTGCGTTGGACATTGGTAAAGAAGATTTGAATCGTGTGCTCACTGATGTGGGTTTCCATCATAAAACAGGTGTAGGCTTAGGTGGTGAGTCAGCGGGCATTTTACCGCCTGTGCAGAAATGGGGACCCGTTGAGACGGCAAATATTGCATTTGGGCAGGGTGTTGCTGTGACATCTATTCAACTTGCTGCGGCATTTTCAGTATTTGCCAATGGTGGTATATATTATCCGCCACAGTTGGTGCAAGAAGATAAACCTGTCAAAGGGCATCGTGTGGTTTCAGAGCAAGTTGCTCGTGATGTGTTATCCATGTTAGCAGATGTGACCAAGTCTGGTGGTACGGGCACAAAAGCAGTGCCTTTGGGGTATACTGTGGCAGGTAAGACTGGAACTGCGCAAAAACCTAATGGGCAGGGAGGTTACTCCAAGGATAAATTTACAGCAGTATTTGCTGGTTTAGTGCCTGCCGAAGCACCAGAATTGGTGATTGTTGTTGTTTTGGATGAGCCTAAAAGTAGTATTTATGGTGGTTCAACGGCTGCCCCCGTATTTAAACAAATTGCGGCTGCGACATTACCTGTCTTGGGCATTGCGCCCACAATGGATAACCATTCCTCTGATTGGAAAGTAATGCAAGCTAGCGTGCAGCGACCAACTGCGACAGAGCATATGCAATCACTTTATGGCTTGTCACTGCGCGAGGTTCGACGCTTTGCCTTGACCAATGATGTGCAATTACGTTTGCACGGTAAGGGCTGGGTGGTGAAGAGTAAACCTGTTGTATTGCAAGGTTTGCAAGCTGGTGATGCACTGGAGGTTTGGCTTCGTGAATGACATAAACCTCCATATCCAACCGCAATTACTTTCTGACTTGGTTTCAGGTTTGGGCGTATATTCTCAAGATATAATGGTGACGTGTATTTGTGATGATACACGTCAATTGCAAACTGGTGATGCTTTTTTGTGTATGCCTCGTGTGCAAGATAAAGATGCTTTGATTGCCCAAGCCTTAGCAAAGGGTGCGAGTATTATCATTGTGGTTGGAAAGCAGGAACAAAGTTTGCCTGTTGCCTGTGCTTGTTTACCTGATATGGATGCTGCTGGAAAAATGTTGCGTCGCTGGTTTGCAACAGAGTCAGCACAAGTACCATGTATTGGTATTACAGGTACGGATGGGAAAACCAGCACAGCTTGGATGCTGCGTGAAGTATTGGAATTACACCTTGGTTCAGCATGGTCATGCGGCACATTGGGTTGGATGAAGTCCAAAGATGACATCACAGACTTGGGTAATACCACGCCATCATTGATGAATTTGCATCGTATTTATGCTTTGGCATGTCAGCAAAATATTGGGGCGTTGGTATTGGAAGTTTCATCCCATGGTATTGCCCAAGAGCGTATCGCAGCCTTGCCATTTTCAGCAGCCATTTGGACAACTATAGGTCAAGACCATTTGGAAGATCATGGTGGTTTTGATGCGTACTTGGCATGCAAGGCAAGTTTCATAAAAAATATTGTGGAACAACAGGGTGTTGCTGTATGTAATGCAGACTATCCTTTGATTCAGCAGGCTTTAGATAAGGTGCAAGGCTCTGTATATTGGTATGGTCAACATGATGCCGATATATGCTGGACACGAGAAAACACTGCAGTGTGTTTTACGGCACAACAAGAAAAGGTGTGTTTAAACCATGTGCCAGTTGCAGATTTTCATGCAGAAAACTTAGCGGCAGTAGTATTGCTGATGCAATCACTGTTTGATGTTTCCTTGTCATCATTTTCAGCTTGGGATGGTCAAATCAGTACACCCATGGGCCGTTTGGAGCCCGTAAACGATGAAGCGACTGTGTTTATAGATTATGCGCATACAGCAGAAGGTTTGAAGCGGTGTTTACAAAGTGCACGTGATTTAACAGAAGAACAACTGTTGTTGGTATTTGGTTGCGGTGGCGATAGAGATAAAGGGAAACGCCCTCTCATGGGTGAGGTGGCAGTGACTTACGCTGATCAATGTTGGTTAACCTCGGATAACCTACGTAGTGAGAAACAAGAAGATATTGCTAGGGACGTGTTGCAAGGCGTAGGCAGCAGTCAACAAGATAAGGTGCATATCGTTCATGATAGGGCAGAGGCCATTGCACAGGCTGTATCATCGCTAACTTGTGGTGATGTATTAGTCATTGCGGGTAAAGGGCATGAATCATATATGGAAACTCAAGGTGAGAAACTACCGTGGAGTGACAAAGCACAAGCATTAAAGGCGATGCAGGAATGTGGAGAAATGTCATGCGCTTGACGGGTGATGAAGTGGCAGCAGTAAGCCATGGTCAATGGGTGCAGGATAAGGTTCCTGCATTGATTTCAGGTATTGGTACGGATAGTCGCGAATTTATTGCAGGGCATGCTTTCTTGGCTTTGCGGGGTGTAACATTTGATGGGCATCAACATGCAGCGCAGGTGGCAGACAAGGCATCGGCATTGATTGGAGATGTGCAAGGTGTTGCAGGCTGGTCAGCGTTGTTAGATACACCACAACTTGAAGTACAGGATACCTTGCAAGCTTTGGGTGATATTGCAGCCTGCCACAGGCGCAAACTTGTGCAAAGTAAAGTGATTGCGATTACGGGTTCATATGGCAAAACAACCGTGCGTTCTATGTTGCAGCATGTGTTAAGTGGTTTGGGTTTGGAAGTGGCATCAACACAGAAAAATTTTAACAACTTGATTGGTGTGCCTAAAACATT
>JALSZC010000144.1 GCA_027059605.1 Ghiorsea sp.
ATGAGAAAGAGCATGTGGTATTCATTTTGTGGGGTGCGTATGCGCAAAAGAAGGGAGCATTTATTGATAGGCAGAAACACTTGGTGATTGAAGGGTTACATCCATCGCCGTTATCTGCGCACCGTGGCTTTTTTGGGCAGCATTATTTCTCAAGAGCAAATGATTATTTAGCTGAACATCATCAGCAAAGTATTAACTGGTTTTTACCCAACAAAGAAGTAGCAAAAACACAGTTTGAACAAGCTGAAGCTATTCATCTTAATCTATTTAAAGGCAAATGAAAAAAAGGCACCCACTTGCGTGGATGCCTTCTTAAAGTGTGACTTAGAAAGTCTCGGTTTACTTGTGTGAACCGATTTTTTCGCGCCAGTCTTCGCCGTATAATTTTTCAGCATCGCCTGGGAATGAATCGAATGCACGTGCAAACTCGTTATGCGTTTTCGCGTATTCAATTGGATCAGTACCAGATTTCCAGCAATCGTATGCTTGGCTCAAAGATTTTGCACCAGCAGCAGGGCTATCGATATGACCATAAGCACCACCACCACAAGTGTTAATCACGTTGCCATGACCCAAGTTTTCAAAGAAGCCTGGAAGACGTAATGCATTCATACCACCAGAGATAATTGCAACTGTTGGTTTCATGCCATACCATTTTTGGTTGAAGTAATGACCCATGCACTCATCGCGCTCAAGCATATATGCTAGAACACGTTCGTCGCCATGACCTTCCATTTTACCATAACCCATGGTTCCAGTATGAATACCTGAAGCGCCCATTAAACGAGCTAGTTTCATGAACACCAATGGATCCATACCCATAGGTGATTTATAAGAGGTGATAGAGCCATGACCAGCACGGTGATAATGCAAGAACGTATCTGGGAATTCACGACGACAAGTGGTCACACCGTGAGGGCCTGTCACGAAGCCATCCACTAGGAATGCCAAGTGATCTTCATTACCATATTTTGCAAATGTTTCTTTTACATACTCACCACGCGCAATCATTTCTTTGTAGCAATCGGCTGTAATGTTTGCAGAGAAAATCTTCGCTTCACCTGTTTCTTGTTGTGCCCTATCCATAGCTTCAGCAACAAGTGGTAAAACAGTCTTCATAGGACAGAATGTTTGGTTGCCTTGAGGCTCATCATTTTTAATAAAGTCGCCACCCAACCAGAATTGGTATGCAGCTTTTGCAAATGGCTCAGGGCGAAGACCCAATTTAGGTTTGATGATGGTACCAGCAATATAACCACCATCCACTTCAGGGCGACCCAAAACTTTCCATAGATCTTTAATGCCTACGTTAGGACCATCGAATTTTTTCAACATAGCTTCAGGAACCATGAAGTCCAATAAACGAAGGCCAACGTGGTCACCCATACCTTGGTTGTTACCAAGAATTAGAGACCACATTTGTGATACCATGTAGTGACCATCTGTAATATTGATGTCAAATAATTCTACGGGGTACGCGACTTTCATCAAGCCAAAGCCATCTTCAAAGGCAGTTTCGTCAATCTCGTATACCATTGCATCCACACCACGAGTAAAGTCATCGGTAGTTGATACTTCAACGTTGGTGCCTGTTGAAGACTCAGCCGCGATATGCGCTGCAACTTCCAAGAAGCCATAGCCAGGCGCTGTTTTCATTTTGTATGCTGTTAAAAGGTGTTTACCACCTGCGATTAGGTCTTCTTCTTTAAGACTTAAGTCAGCGTAACGATTCGATTGATCCATTGAGGAATCCTCCAGAAATTTAAATGCTTCGGAGAAATGCTCCCTCCGACAAGGCGAATTGTACACAGGGTAAGTATCATGTACAATCAAAGCTCATAATGACAAGTATAAGTTTTTCTTATATCATTCTGCCATGGCATTCACATTTAAACAACTTAAGATATTTGCAACGGTAGCTGAACATCAAAGTTATACGATTGCAGCCAAGGTGTTATTTTTAACACAGCCTGCGATTTCCATGCAAGTGAAGCAGTTGGAAGAGTTTGTCGGTATGCCATTATTTGAACGTGTAGGCAAGCAGGTGGCTTTAACTGAAGCAGGAAAAGAACTGCTTCGATATGCTGAGTCTATTGAACAGCAAGTCAATGAAGCCAAGCTTATGCTTGATGAACTCAAAGGGGTAGAACGTGGTAAGCTGCATTTGACCATGGCTTCCACTGCCAACTATTTTGCACCACAAATTATTGCTGCATTTAAACACAAACATCCACGGGCAGAAATTACTCTGGATGTGACCAATCGCTCTGGTTTGGTCGAAGCTGTGGAAAACAACCACACAGACATGGCAATCATGGGTAAACCACCTGCAGGACATCACTTGAAGGGTATTCCTTTTATGGATAACCCCTTGGTAGTGATTGCAGCTCCTTCACACCCCTTGGTGCATCAGCAACCTATATTATTACAAGACTTGGCAGGTGAGCCTTTTATTGTTCGTGAATCAGCATCTGGAACACGTATTGCTGTTGAACGTTTTTTTGAACAACATGGTTTGGAATTGATTGCGGGTATGGAAATGAATCGTTCTGAAGCGATTAAACAAGCTGTGATGGCTGAGCTTGGTTTGGGCATTGTATCATTACACACCATTGAAATGGAATTAACACTCAAACGTTTGGTTGTGCTTGAGGTTGAAGATTTTCCAATTCGTCGGCAATGGCATATTGTATATAGAGAAGGTAAACGCTTTGCTGCCATCCCTGAAGCATTTAAAAGCTTTGTTTTAGAACAGGCTGAATCTTTGCTTAATATTCCAGATTATTCATGATCTTGAAGGTATAAAGCATTCATACGTTGGATAAGTTGAGGTAATACATTCATGCGGTGGTGTTTAAGTTTTAAGCGTAGTCTTGGGTAATG
>JALSZC010000145.1 GCA_027059605.1 Ghiorsea sp.
AAGAAGTGTGCCTTGTCGCCTCCTATCCCCCAGCCTGGTCCATTTTACTACCGTGATGACTGGGGAGACTTAACACATGATAAAATTATTCCAGATTTTTCACCTGGTTGGGTAGTTCAAGATCCACACAGGCAATTTAAACATTTGAGGGATGATAGGAGGGGACTGGCGTATAAAGTTCAGCTAAGCCAGAAATATGATAGAGTTTCTGGTTGGTACACAGGGGCTCATCAAATTGTTTTAGGTATTACTGATTATTCAACAAACCAATTTGGAAGCCTATACTATGTGTTTCCAGATGCTTTTGTTCCTAATGATGTGGTGTTATGGAGTGGTGGCATCATGCTTTTAAGGTATGATTACACTGCATACAATAAACCTACTCAGGTGACTTGGAGAAAAATCTCTATTCAGGATATTGGTGCAGGTGCTAACCGCTGGTCGATTGGTAGTATAGTGACAGGAACATTTACTTTCCCTGCATATAGGGTTACAAACAGTGAGCAAACAGGGTTTGCAATCAATAGCCCTTCTCATTATGTAACAAGAATGCAATCTGCATGGAATAAGGTCGGTGTGGCATACCGAGAATCTACGAGTTACACATACCGCATACCATACACTGCCAGTCGTGCAGAGTGGACAAATGCTCCTGTTGGGTTATTTAACTACTATGTTAATGGCCAATATAAGAGATATCCAAGTGTGCCTAGAAAGACATATATGGGTGATTATGGTGCGCTTGAAATCATTGATGGAAATTTTTCATTTGTAAAAGAAGGCAGGGTATCCTTGGTATCAACCAATCACACTCAGCTTTCAAAGCCTGTCCTGAATGGTTATGCTAAAATCAAACAAAGTATGGCTTATAAATACACGCAATCTTTTTTGCTGGAGGCAGATAAAGTAGATGAGACTGGTTTGTTGAAATGGTCTGGAGATGTAATGTTAAAGGCAGTGCTTGCTAAAGGAGAATATTTTTTCAACCCACCTCAAACCCTTCATGGGTGGTTTAGAAGAGGGAGTACGGGAATTCCACAATACAGCTTCCGACGTTTCAGTGAAATTTTCACGCCGTTCAGTTTAAATAGTTCAATGGCAATGTTGTCAGGCACAGGCGTTTCATTGCCATGGTTTACTCAAGCAAGGTATACTAGTTATAAGCTTGGGTTAGGATTTAAAATTAATTCAAATGACCAGAGATTTCAGGCAACGAACCCTATGATTAACCTGCCGAGGGTGACAAGAACGGGAGGCATTATTCAAGTAAGTGCGGGGCAAAAGGTGTTTATGGAGAATACTGCAAACACAATACCTTAGCAGCTTTCTTTTGTGGCGGCACAGTTTATTCTTGTCAAAAGGCTGTGAGAACTTTAACCTGGCGTTATGCGTGTTTTTGTTCTGACAGCCTTTTTTGCTTTGCAGTTATCTGTGTTTGTATGTGGATTTGATATTCATGTGCACACGATGTCGGCTGATGACACTACTCAGGTTGCCCAATCCCAAGCTGGGGATGAAACGCAACATCAGAACAACGATGTAGACCATGCATGCCATGTTCATACTTCACATACATTGCTAGACCTTGCTTTAATGACAAGCAGTGAAGTGCCACTATTTTCTTTTGTGGTTGAACATCTTTGGGCAGAGCCCAACCTTAAAAAACTTCCTTTTTCCATCGATTATCCACCCAAAACCACAGTATAGTTGTTAGCACTTACAGCCCTTGGCTGCTAAGTTTTAATAACTTTTCCCCAAACTTAAAATAAATCATTCCACAGGGGGAAACTGTGAAAATTCGTTATATGACGATAGGTATGCTCATAAGCATATTGCCGTGGGCTGCACATGCAACCACGCTAGAAGAAGCCATGAATATGGCAAAAAGTAAACATCCCGAACTTCAAATGTCGGTATTGGATAATGATGCAGCACGAGCGCAATTAAGCTCGCAAAGTTCGTATGCATATAATCCTGAAATATCATTGGAATACCAAGATAGAAAACTTAACGGTGGCGGAAATAGTGCTGATTATTATATAGGGCTTTCACAAGGTATTGAACTGGGCGGAAAGCGTGGCTACCGTGAAGATGCTGCGCAATTTGCTTTGCAGCAAAGTACTCATCAGACAGAGCTTTTACGCCAGCAATTAAGTATTCATGCAGCGCGTGCGTTTGTATCGCTTTATTTTGCAAAACAAACACTGGATATTCGTATGCAACAGGCTGCATCACTCAAAGCATTAAGTGCAGGTGTAAAGCGGCAACTGGATGTAGGGGATACTAATATTTTGGATGCTAATTTGGCGCAGTCTGCTTATGTGACAGCATTAAGTGCAGTCACAGCGGCACGTCAAAGCTATGTACTTGTTCAAACACGTTATCAGAATGCTGTTGGCCAGCATTTGCTTGAAAACAAACCTTTTATCTTGCCTCAATTACAGGCTGACTGGAAAATACCTGAAAATCCTTTGCAGATTGCTAAATCATCGCGAGCAGAAGTGGCGCTTCTTCAAGCTAAAGTGAAGCAAGCACAAGCTGAATCAGAGCTTGCAGATGCCAATCGCTTTTCTGACCCTACAATCAGTTTGATGAAAGGTAGGGAAGCAGGAGAGGATTTGCTTAAGTTGGGTGTGAGTTTTGCTTTGCCTTTTACAAACACGCGCAAGGGAACGTATCAAGCATCGCTAGCAAAAGCTATGCGTAGTCAAGATGAGTTGGATTGGTTTAAGCGAAAGTTAGTGCTTGAAGTTGATGCGGCAGTGATGAATCACGGTTATGCCATGCAAGCTTTAAAACAAAGCTATCAAATGGCTAAAGAAATGGGTGCTAATAGTAGTGTAAAACTTGCCAAAGCTGCATTTGATGCTGGTGAGTTAAG
>JALSZC010000146.1 GCA_027059605.1 Ghiorsea sp.
GATTATGGACCATTTAAGTGTGGATGATGGCAAAAATATTCGTTGGGGAAGCAAGGAGTAAGACATGGCAGTAGATAGCAAAACATTGGATGATATTTCAGAAAAAATCGCATCAGGTATCAAAATGCTTGGTGGTGTAAAAATGGGTGCAGAAGCTCAAATTCAAAATATTGTTGAAGGTGCATTAGCGCACTTTGACGTGGTCACCCATGAGCGCATGGAAGTGCAAGAAGCTATGCTCAAAAAAGCTCGTGAAGATTTGCAGAAGATGGAAGAGCGCATCGCTAAATTGGAAGCACAGCTTAAGGGTTAATGGATGAGTTTAGAGCATAAAATATCAAAAGAGGACTTTTATCAAAAGCCGCGTCGGACTCGGGTGGTTGAAGAAAACGATAATACCAAAGCCTCTTTTACGCACTTTTTATATCAGGAGCATTCAGATAGATATAAAAAAGGTGCGGTTGATTATGTTCAGGAGTTATTAGCAAGGAAATTTCCACAGGAAAACGTGTCTTTAGAGGTTGCTGAAAGTGCATTACAGTATTATTTGCCGCAACTTCAAAAAGATGTTCCTTTTCCAGAGCCTCAACCTGCAAAATTTACATTTATTGATTTGTTCGCAGGTATTGGTGGCTTTCGTATTGCGATGCAAAACTTGGGTGGGTCATGTGTTTTTTCAAGCGAATGGGATAAGTATTCGCAAAAAACGTATGAAGCGAATTTTGGAGAGATTCCTTTTGGTGATATAACCCAAGAGGAAACCAAGCAATATATTCCAAAGCAGTTTGATATACTTTGTGCAGGTTTTCCCTGCCAAGCTTTTTCTATTGCGGGTAAGCGTGGTGGTTTTGAAGATACACGAGGCACACTCTTTTTTGATGTGGCTGAAATTATCAAACGCCATCAACCCAAAGCGTTTTTTTTAGAAAATGTAAAAGGATTAATCAACCATGATAAAGGAAGAACGCTTGCGACCATATTACATACTTTACGAGAAGATTTAGGTTATGATGTACCAGAGCCACAAGTGTTAAACGCAAAAGATTTTGGTGTGCCGCAAAATAGAGAGCGCGTTTTTATTGTTGGGTTTCGTAAAGATTTAAATGTGCAGAGATTCGAATACCCAAGGGGATGCGAACACCAGCGTTGTATTGCAGATATTATTGAAGAACAAGAAGTTTCGGTAAAATATTATTTGTCTGACCAATATCTAGACACACTCATTAAACATAAAGCAAGGCATGAAAGCAAAGGCAATGGTTTTGGTTATCAAATTGTATCGCATGATGGTGTAGCTAACGCTGTCGTATGTGGTGGTATGGGTAGAGAGAGAAACCTTATTTATGATCATAGGCTTACCAATTTTTCACCTGTGACACATATTAAGGGTGAGGTGAACCGCCAAGGCATTCGTAAGATGACACCGAGAGAATGGGCAAGGCTTCAAGGTTTTCCAGATAAATTTCAAATTGTGGTGGCTGATGCTCAAGCTTATCGTCAGTTTGGTAATTCGGTGGCAGTGCCAGCGATTCAAGCCATGGCAGAGCAGGTTCTTAGGGGGATATGGTATGCTTAGAAGTTTAGGGGTTGTGCTTGGTAAGGATACAAAAGCGGAAAGAGTTTTTGATAGTTTATACCCGAGTTTTTTAGAGGTTTCTTATCATAAGCCTTCAGAGTATGTTGAAAAATATTGGCATAAATATCAGGCACAAGCTGAGAAATCTAATAGTCTTAATGGTAAAATATTTGAATATATTTTGGCTACTTTGTGTGTTAGAGAAGGTTTGTTACCATTGTATTTAGAGGCGAAAGTGGCTTTTGTGCCGAATGTTGAATATGACTTGATGCTTTATAGCAAGGAACGAGGCCCTATTTGCCTTAGTGCAAAAACGACGCTCAGAGAGCGATACAAACAAGCCGACCTTGAATCGATCGCTCTTAAATATGTGCACCGAAAAGCATTAAGTTATTTGATTACTTTAAGTGTTGATGAAGCAAAAAGTGTGCAACAAAAAATAAAAAGTGGTGATGTGATTGGTTTGGATGATGTTATTGTGGCAACGTCGAGCCAGTTTGATGACTTGGTAGCATCCTTAAAAGAATATAAGCTAGAAGAGCCGCCAACGGTTCAAGTGATACAGTCTACGCAAGTCGTAACGCAAGCTAAACTAGCTTCGATTCTCTAATGTTAGCGCGATTATCTAGCGCATCACTTCGCGGACTTGAGGCGGAAGCCGTTGATGTCGAGGTTGATCTATCACGAGGTATGCCCTCGTGGAGTTTGGTGGGGTTGCCCGATGCGGCAGTTCGTGAAGCTAGAGATAGGGTTCGCGCAGCCCTCTTAAATTCTAATTTTGAGTTTCCGTTACGTCATATCACGGTCAACTTAGCCCCTGCGGATAAACGCAAAGATGGTTCACACTTTGATTTACCTGTGGCTGTAGGTTTATTGTTGGCATCAGGTCAAATTCATGTGGAAAACCAGAGTGATATACCATTTTTGGCGGCTGAATTGGCGTTAGATGGTCGTTTAAACCCTGTGTCAGGCATATTACCGCTCACGCTTTTTGCCAAAAGCCAAGGTGTGAAACAAATTATTGTGCCATTGGGCAATGCTGAAGAAGCGGCGGTTGTGCAGGGCATTGAGGTGATTGCTGCGAGCAATGTATTGGAAGTCGCAGGGCATTTGCAGGGTAAACGTATATTACTGCCATTTGCTGTGAGTGAAACATCAGCACACTCTGAAGAAAAGTTGCTCGACCTCAAAGATGTGCGTGGGCAACAACAAGCACGGCGTGCTTTGGAAATCGCAGCAGCAGGCGGGCATCATCTGCTTATGAGTGGGCCTCCGGGGTCGGGTAA
>JALSZC010000147.1 GCA_027059605.1 Ghiorsea sp.
GTTTGTATCAATTTATCCTGATTCAACCATTGTTGCGTCAATACAGGATAAACTTCTTGCAAAGGTCGCCCAAAACGCTGCGAAAACCAAGCTAAATCAATACCTTGGCTTTGCCTTAAACCCAACCATACGGCTTCACCCATAGCCTCTTGGTGGGATAGTTCTTCTTGGCTATTCACCGCTTTACCCCCATCCAATACCGCATCCATATAAGACTGTGGTGCACGAATATTACTATAACGCATCACCCCACCGTCTTGCGTGTCCCACTTGCCTGCTGCCCCTGCTCCAATACCTATATAATCATCATACAACCAATAACCACAATTATGCCTACAATGTTTACCTTCTTTGGCAAAGTTGGATATTTCATAAGCTGCATAACTAGCTTTTGCCAACCTTTCTCGAGTTTGCCAAAAGAACTGCAATGCTAAATCTTCATCAGGTAAGGCGAGTTTTTGTTTTTTATGGGTAACATGCAATGCAGTGTGGGGCTCAACGGTAAGCTGATAACATGACAAGTGTTCAGGGTTGAGGGCAATACCCTTTTCAAGCGATACAAACCATGCATCTAAGCTTTGATGGGGAAGTGCATACATCAAATCAAGGTTGATATTATCAAAGCCCGCATCACGCGCCATATGATATGCTTTTTCTGCTTCATCTGCTGAATGAATACGCTCAAGCCATTTGAGTTCCACATCATCAAAGCTTTGCACACCAATCGACAACCTGTTGATTCCAGCCTCTCGGTATGCTTTAAAACGCCCAGCTTCACTAGCACCAGGGTTTGCCTCTAAAGTGATTTCAATATCATCAACCAAAGTAAATGATGAAGCTAAGGCATCCAATACCTCTTCAAATAAACTTGCAGGCGCAAGTGAAGGTGTGCCACCACCAAAAAATACGCTTTGAATTTCTCGCTTTTGAAACTGCGGTTGCTCAGCATAATGTTTTAATTCTGCCACCAATGCTTGTGCATAGGCTTGCCAAGGTGGTTCAGCAAAAACATGGGAATTAAAGTCGCAGTAATGGCACTTATGCAGACAAAACGGTGTATGAACGTATAGGCGTAAGCCGCGTTGCGCTACAATAACACCACCTCATAATGATCTGGATCAAGCTTTTCATCTTGCTTAAAGCTAATTTCTTTACCCAGAAATTCTTCTAATTGTGACACCATTTCACTTTCTTCACCCAACATCAAATCAATCAAACTGGGGTGGGCAATCACCATTAATTTTTCACTAGGATAAGCGCGTGCTTCTGCCACAATCTCTCGAAACAACTGATAACAAATCGTCTGCATACTTTTCACAAACCCTGTGCTTTGGCAGCGAGTACACTCCATTTGCAGCATACGTCCTAAAGAATCTCTGGTACGTTTTCGTGTAAGCTGCACCAAACCCAAAGAAGTAAATGGTAATACATGCGTCTTGGTCTTATCGCGTTTCAGTGCTTCTTCTAACACTTCCATCACTTTATTTTGGTTTTCTTCATCTTGCATATCAATAAAATCAATCACAATAATACCACCAAGGTTGCGCAAGCGAAGTTGGTGCACAATTTCATGAACTGCTTCTAAATTTGTTTTAAACCCTGTTTCCTCAAGGTTGCGCGAACCCACAAATGAACCTGAATTAACATCAATGGCAATCAAAGCCTCTGCTTGGTCAATCACAATCGAGCCACCCGATTTTAAAGGCACTTGACGTTGTAATGCTTTATTCACTTCTGCTTCAACACCATACACATCAAAAACAGGTCTATCACCAGGGTAATAGTACAAACGTTTACTCACCTCTGGCATAAAGCGTTTGGCAAACTTTTTCATACTATTATAAGCTTCTTTGGAATCAATATGGATTTTTTCAACTTCATCATCCACAAAATCACGCATCACTTTAAGGTATAAATTCAACTCCGTGTGTATCATAGAACCTGGTGCGGCATTATTTTTTCGTTTGGCAATATCTTCCCACAAACGAATAAGAAAATTCAAATCTTGCTGTAATTCTTCTTGGCTATGCCCCTCTGCAACCGTGCGAATAATCAGCCCGCCTTTTTCAGTTTTAATCTGTTTGGCAATGGCTAATAAACGCTCACGTTCCTCATCACCCTCCAATCGTCTAGCAATACCAACATGGTCTAACTCAGGTAAAAACACCAAATAACGACCCGCCAAACTAACCAAGCCTGTAATCCTAGGACCTTTGGAAGAAATCGGTTCGCGCGACACTTGAACAAGCATCTCTTGCCCTTCTTTTAAAAGCTGACTGATGGGTGCAATATTTTGTTTATATTGCTCATCATTCACTTCTTCCGCAGTATCTTTATTTTCATCGACATCTGCTTCACTTTCTAGGCTTACATTATCCTTGCGTGCGCCAGGCACATCTCCAGCATATAAAAAACCTGATTTATCTAGTCCAATATCCACAAAAGCAGCTTGAATACCAGGGATCACTCTTTGAACTTTCCCCCAATACACATTGCCTCTTAAACCTTTGCCACGCGTTCGCTCAATGTATAGTTCTTCTGCCATACCATTTTCAATGCGTGCAATACGTGTTTCAAAGGGCGCGACATTGATTAATATTTCCGTACTCATTTATGCCTCACTCTCAACTTCTTCACATCTTATGTTGTTTAATAATGCAATTGTTTCTTGTACTGGCAAGCCTATCACATTATCCAAGCTTCCTTGTATGCTGGTGATAAACCCTGATGCGCCACCCTGAATAGCATAAGCACCTGCTTTATCGAGAATATCATTATGCTGTACATACACATCAATTTCAGCTTCACTTATCGTACGAAAAGTCACCTCAGTCGTCACGGTTTTCAGCAAATAATCATC
>JALSZC010000148.1 GCA_027059605.1 Ghiorsea sp.
GATCAAATTACTGAGCAGTTACAAGCACAGTTGTTGCGTACACGGATGCAGCCGATTCAAACGATTTGGAGCAGTGTGCCACGCATTGTTCGAGATATTGGTAAGCAGTTGGATAAAAAAATCAAAGTGGTCATGGAAGGCGAAGATACTGAGCTGGATAGAACGATACTAAATGCACTTAAAGACCCGCTTACGCATATCATTCGTAATAGCTGTGACCATGGTATTGAATCGCCTAAGGTTAGATTGGCAGCAGAAAAAAATGCCACAGGCATACTTAAGCTTTCAGCCATACAAGAATCAGGGTTTATTGTGATTACAGTTCATGATGATGGTGGCGGTATTGATGCCCAGCGTATCAAGGACAAGGCTATGCATATGGGTGTCATCAATGCAGAGCAAGCAGCCAATATGACGGATAAGGCTGCTTTACAACTTATTTTTAATGCAGGTCTTTCCACAGCCGAGAAGGTGACCAACTTTTCAGGGCGTGGTGTGGGCATGGATGTGGTACGCACTGAAATTGAACGGGTTGGTGGAAGCGTAGATATTGATAGTGAGCTAGGAAAAGGTACTACGCTTCGCATTCGTATTCCGCTTACATTGGCAATCATTTCAGCCATGATAGTGGTATGTGAGGGAGAGCGGTTTGCTATTCCACAAATGAGTGTGCAAGAGTTATTAAGTGCTCCCGAAGATTCTGATGATTGGCGAGTGATTGCTGGGCAGGCTTTTTACCGTTTAAGAGGAAAGTTGTTGCCTGTATTACGCTTAAATGAAGGCTTGGGTTTATCCCAAGGTAAACCTTTGGCTGGTTCCATTGTTGTGGCAGATATTGGTGATAGAACTTATGGTATTTTGGTAGATGAAATCCTTGGTGCTGAAGAAATTGTTGTTAAACCTTTGGGTATCCATTTTCAACATCTGAATTTCTATGGTGGATGCAGTATTTTGGGTGATGGTGCCGTGATTCCTATTTTTGATTGCAATGGTTTGGCATCCATGATTCAACTTGAAAGTGCACCTGCTGAAGCTATTGATTATATGAGTGAACATAATGATGCGCTGGCAGAAGAGCGGCAACATGCATTTGTGTTTACACAAGGTAAGCAACGCTTTGTGATTCCTATGACTTTAATTGAACGCTTGGAGTACTTTGAAGCATCACGCATTGAAAAAACAGCATCTGGTGAGGTATTGCAATACCGTGGTGATGTGATTCGTGTGTTACGCTGGGGTGAGATGTTAGGTGAAGCAGCTAGCGTATCTACGGGTGAAGATGAGTATTGCTTGATTTTATCTGATAATGGTAAACGCATGTGTTTGCAGGTTGACCAAGTGGTCGATATTTTAGAGGTAAGCTTTGAAATCAAACAAACATCGGATACCCCACTTTTATTGGGTACAACGGTAATTGAAGGTATTGCTACGGAAGTGGTTGATGTTTTTGAAGTGGTGCAAAGAGCCGACCCAAACTGGTTTGTTGCAGCACATGATCAAGCCAAAAAGTCGGTGTTGTTTGTTGAAGACTCACAGTTTTTCAGGCAAATGGTTACACCGATTATTGAATCTTTGGGGTTTGTGGTACACACAGCAGCCGATGGAGCCCAAGCCTGTAAACTTTTAGAAGATTACACACCTGATTTTATTTTAACGGATATTGAAATGCCAATTATGAATGGGTATGAGCTGGGTAAATGGGTAAAAACACAAGAACATTTATCTGGTATTCCAGTGATTGCTTTAACAGCGCAACAAAGCATTGATGAGCAACAGGCGAAAGCGTTGTTTGATGAAGTGCTTTCCAAAAAAGACAGTACACAGTTGGCAAAAGAATTAGAGCAGACTTTATCGGTATATGGTGTGCTTGAAGCACAAACACAAGATGTGCAGCCAGCGATTGCTGCAGGTTAAGGGGTAAATATGTCAAATGTATTGGTTCATGAAACATCATCAGTCACGGTGATCAAAGATAGTAAACCTATAGAACTTTTGACTTGCCGTATTGCTGATCAATGGATTGGTTTTCGGGTGCAGCAAGTACGTGAAGTGGTGAAAGAACAAAAGCGCACCACCATGCCTATGGCACCCCATGCCGTGGCAGGTTTGATTAATCTACGTGGTCGGGTGATTACAGAGCTTGAAGTGCGCCGTGTGGTTGGTGAACCTGATAGAGCAGAAGATCAGCCTTTTCATGTGGCGATTATTGAGACCATGAGTGGTGAAGATTTTGGTTTGATTGTTGATGATGTTGGTGAAGTGATTGTCTTGGATGAAGACTTATTTGAGGCAACACCGAGTTCTTTAAATGAGGTATGGCGACAAGTCAGTGATGGCGTGTTAAAGCAAGAAGATAGAGTGTTGTTGCTGGTGAATGTGGACAGGTTTGTTGCGTTAACCATTCCTAATGCTTCTGCACCGAATACCAAAGAAATTACAGTACACTAGTTGTTTATGAAGATATTTATTGTTGATAGTTCAGCCTCATTTCGTTTGTTGTTACGTTCATGTTTAGCTGACCTTCCCGATACAGAAATCATCGGTGTTGCCAATGATGGGAACAAGGCATTGGATATGATTGCGCGCTTGCAACCTGATTTAATTACTTTAGCTATGAAAATGCCGCATATAGATGCTACTAATGTTTTGTGCAAAATGCGAGAGAAGCACCCACAGATTAAAGTGATTATTGTTGCTTGTAGCACAGAAACTGATGCAGATAAAACATTAAAAGCTATGGAATTGGGTGCATTTGATTTTATTCTTAAACCTGATGCTAGTGTTGTGGATAAGAAAGCTTATTTACAAGATAAATTGTTTCCTAAAATTCAACAAGCTCGAAGTTTAAA
>JALSZC010000149.1 GCA_027059605.1 Ghiorsea sp.
GAACGTATGGCAGGTCGTATTCTTGGACAAGGTGATATTGTTGGGCTGGTTGAAAAAATCCAAGCCAATGTTGACCATGAACAAGCCGAAAAAGCAGCGCAAAAAATGCGCAAAGGCAAGTTTGACTTGATGGATTTTGCCGAGCAAATGGGTCAAATGCAGAATATGGGGGGCATCAGCGGCATTATGAAAATGATGCCTGGTATGAATGTACCACAAGAAGCTTTAGGTCAATTTGATGATAAACCCATCAAACGCATGCAAGCTATGGTCTATTCCATGACACCCAAAGAACGTACCTATCCCAAACTCATCAATGGCAGCCGCAAAAAACGTATTGCGGCAGGCTCTGGTACATCTGTGCAAGAAATCAATAAAATGCTCAAACAATTTGCACAAATGCAGAAAATGATGAAGAAAATGAAAGGCGGCAAAGGCAAACGCATGATGCAAGCCATGGCTGGCAAAATGGGGATTCCTGGCATGGGTAGCGGCGGCATGCCCGGTATGCCTAAGTTTTAAATCCAACTGATGATAGGCTGGATTCATATCTCCAGCCTATTTGAATGATTTGAATATTTAAGCTCTTAATTTAGCTACAAAATTCTGCACCTGATCTTGCACAACCGTCATTTGTTGAATCATATCTTCCACGCGTTTCAGGTTATCTTCAGCAGAATCATCTACCTTGCTCGCTCCAATAGACACTTCGCCTACAGATGCCTGTACTTCTTGCATACTTGCATTGGCATATTGCGCACCCTCAGACATTTCATGCGTAGCTTCACTTTGCTGCTCCATAGCCGAGGCGACATGACTACTATGCTCACTCACTTGCTCAATAATTTCTTGAATACAATGGATAGATGAACCTGCTTTCTGGCTCTGTTTTTGAATTTGTTCAACCTGCGCACTGATTTTCCCTGTAGCTTGAGATGTTTGGTTTGCCAGTTCTTTGACCTCACCAGCAACCACCGCAAAACCTCGCCCTGCATCACCAGCCCTTGCAGCCTCAATACTCGCATTCAGTGCTAACAAATTGGTTTGTTCAGCAATATCACTGATCGTATGTACCACAGAGCCAATTTCCTCAGAAGCAGCAACCAGCTCTTTCATGATGTTTGCACTACTACGGGCTTCTTGTACTGCTTGCTGTGATATATCTAATGTCTTGTTGATTTGTTCAACCACACTTGCCACAGAAATAGACATTTCCTCAATGGCAGCAGCCGTAGAGCCAACATAATCTGAACTTTGTGACACATTGTTTTGCGCACCATCGGATTGATTATTCAAATGATCTGCAATTTGGGAAAGGGTCTCCATTGATTTGTGAATTTGCGAAGCATTTTGATGAAGCTCTGTGACCAAAGACCCAACATCTGATTCAAAGGTATTAGCGAGCATCATATTTTCTTGTTGCTCTTCTTTTCTGCGTTGAACATCCAACTCCTTTTGACGCGCAGATGCCTTTCTCGATTCAAATATCTCAAATTGTAACTTCGACTGAATAACTTTAATTAGGTCCTTCATTTCACCAATTTCATTCTCTGAATTTTTATGAAGTTCACTATCAAAATTATTACTTACAATCGCTTGAAGTACCCCTATCACCTCTTGTATAGGTTTGGTTGTTTCCCGCATATTGTTCCATTGTAGCAACAAGGCAAAACCAATACTGGCAACACTTGATACCAATAGAAACTGCATACCATCACTAAACACATCTTCATTCAGTAAAACCCATACCAACATCAATAAAGGTAACAACATCAATGCCAATGTCAGCCCCATCATCTGCTTAATACTAACGCTGCGAAACCAAGGAAAATGAAGCGTGCTTGGCAATGTGGTCTGCCCATTGTTGATGGATGCATACAAAGCTGCAGCATCTTTAATTTCTTTATCCGTAGGGTAAGTTCGCACAGATATATAGCCTTGCAACTTCCCTTGTTCATCATATTCAGGCGCAACATTGGCTTTGACCCAATAGTAACCACCATCTGCTGAACGATTTTTCACAAAACCTGTCCACGGTTTACCTGCCTTGATAGTATTCCACAAATCAGCAAAAGCTGCTGAGGGCATATCAGGGTGTCTAACCACATTATGCGGCTGACCAATCAGTTCTGCTTCACTCATACCTGCAATACTACAAAAGGCTTCATTGGCGTAAGTTATTTTTCCCTTTAGGTCAGTTTTTGACACCAGAATATCACCAGCCTTCATACGGTGTTCAACATTATTCACGGGTTGGTTATTACGCATAATTCTATTCTCCTGATAATGTTCCCTTTTCAGTAGAAGCAAAATTGATACCACTTTCATATATAAGCCCCATAAAAACACTTATTAAATATATGGGTTACGCCATGTCATATTTTTATGATATACTTCCCCTCTAAGTTTAAGTTAAGGAGTTAAAAATGAGCGTATTAGTTGGAAAAGATGCACCACAATTCACAGCCGTTGCAGTGATGCCTGATGGCAGCATCAACGAAGAATTTTCATTATCAGATTATGCAGGTAAAGAAGTGGTATTGTTCTTCTACCCATTGGACTTCACATTTGTTTGTCCAAGTGAGTTGATTGCATTCGACCACCGCATCAAAGAATTTGAAGCACGTGGCGTGCAAGTGATTGGCTGTTCTGTTGATTCACAATTCTCACACGTTGCATGGCGCAACACGCCTATCAACGAAGGTGGCATTGGTCCTGTTGCATACCCATTGGTTGCTGATTTAACCAAATCTATTGCTGCGGATTATGATGTACTGATGGGCAACACTACCGTTGAAGATGAAGATGGTGAGCAATACCACTTATTGGGTGGCGATGTTGCACTTCG
>JALSZC010000150.1 GCA_027059605.1 Ghiorsea sp.
CAAGCAAAATACCAATATGCAACTCACCACGGCCTGATACCTTATAAATATCCGCAGAATCTGTCTCTTCCACTTTCATCGCCACATTAGTACGGATTTCCTTGAATAAACGGTCACGAATTTGACGCGTGGTAATAAATTTACCTTCTTGACCCGCAAGTGGAGATTTATTCACATGCAATTCCATGCTCAAAGTTGGTGCATCCACCGTCATCACAGGTAGTGGTTGCGGATTATCTTTATCAGTAATGGTTTCGCCAATATTGATGTGTTCAATGCCTGCCACAGCCACCAAATCACCCGCCATAGCCTCTTGAATTTCAATGCGCTCCAAACCTTTAAAACCAAGCAGTTTGGTTACTTTAAAGTTGGATTGCGAACCATCTGCATGAACCACACCCACTTGTTGCCCTGATTTAATTGTACCATTGGCAATACGACCCACCACAATACGCCCGATATATTCATCCCAGTCCAATGTGGTGGCAAGCATTTGCAATGGCGCATTCACGTCGCCTTTAGGTGGTTCAACATGCTCCATAATGGTTTCAAACAAGCATGTCATATTATCGGATTCTTCAGTGTGGTCTAGCATGGCATAGCCATTTTTTGCAGATGCAAACACTACAGGAAACTCTAATTGTTCATCGCTTGCGCCCAATGCTGCAAACAAATCAAATGTTTTATCCACCACCGCATCAGGATCTGCACCTTCGCGGTCAATTTTGTTCACAACAACGATTGGTTTCAAACCAAGTGCTAAAGCCTTACCCGTTACAAAACGTGTTTGGGGCATAGGCCCTTCAGCCGCATCCACCAACAACACAACGCCATCTACCATGTTTAATACGCGCTCTACTTCACCACCAAAATCCGCATGACCTGGTGTGTCCACGATGTTGATGTGTGTTCCGTTGTATGTAATTGCTGTATTCTTCGCAAGAATCGTAATGCCACGTTCTTTCTCAATATCATTGGAATCCATTACGCATGTTTCCAAGTCTTCACGCATATCATCTAACGTGCCTGATTGCTTCAAAAGCTCATCAACCAATGTTGTTTTGCCATGGTCAACGTGGGCGATGATGGCGATATTTCTTAAATTACGGGACATAGTCTTAACCTCAAATCTCTTTCAAAAACCTTCACATCTTGCTGCAAAAGGCGGCGCATGGTAACAGGAAGTGAGACAATAGAAAGCAAAGTGATTTTTAAGCTAAATATTAGGGTATCCAAGCTGGCGCAATGCTTCATAGGCAACGATAGAGCAGGCATTGGATAAGTTCAGTGAACGCACTGGTGCATCACCACGCATGGGAATCGTTAAAGCATTGATTTCTTCTCTTATTTCCTGAGGCAAACCACGAGTTTCAGGGCCAAACACCAACACATCATGCGCTTGGAATGAAACATCCCAAAAGCTTTGTGTAGTCTTGGTGGTTAAGGCAAACATACGAGGCTCGCACGGCAAATGTTCATTCAACCAAAGCTTTAACGCTTCCCAGTTATCATGCTCTTGCACATCCAAATGCTCCCAGTAGTCCAACCCCGCTCTGCGCACCTGCTTTTCGGACAAATCAAAGCCCAAAGGGTGCACCAAATGAAGCTGTGCGCCAACACAAGCACAAAGCCTTGCAATATTGCCCGTATTCGGAGGAATCTCTGGTTCAAACAATACAATATGCAACATAGCTTTTCCAATAACCTCTTGATTAAAAAAAATATTTTCAAGCAAGGCTAATCTTCATCGAAAAAAATACCACTATCTTCCTTTACAAAAGCGAATTATCTAACTATATATTAGGTCACAGTCTGCTTTGGAGTTGTTCATGCGTATTTTAATTTTAATTTCAGCTTTATTTTTAGCATCTTGTGGCGTTGACTCTACAAATAATACTTCTACAGAAGTCACCGTATCACTAGGTCAAAGTGGCATTACTACAGGTGCTATTGGTAAAGCTGGTGTTATTCCTGCAAACATTCAGTCTGTTTCGCTTATTGCAATCAATGCTACAGGGACAACCATCGCAGGTCCTGTGCTTGCCAACCGACCTAACTTTACTCTAAAAATCAGTGTACCCAATGGTAACCAAATCCGTTTTCGTATTCTCGCCTTTGACCAAAAAGGTGCCAAAGGAACAGTACTTTACAAAGCATTATCCAGACCTGTAGACCTTAAAGGTAAACCTGTAACGCTAGCTGTAAAAATGAGTTTATCCATTGCTGTCACAGCAAATGCCACAGCCATTACCCCTGGCACAACCATTGACTTGTATGGCACCGTTTCAGGGAATGCCCCCACCTCCACGTCACCTTTGCTGTGGAGTGCATCCAACAGTGCGGGTTTGGGCACACCCTCAACCAACGGCGGTCATATCACTTGGACAGCACCTGCTACAACAGGCACATACACTATCACTGCAAAAATTGACCCTAACAAAAATCCTGACCAAGACCCTAATATCGTTGGCACAATTAAAATTACTGTTTCTTCAGCCGTCGACACAACTCCACCAGTGTTTACAGCTGGTGCATTGACAGATATTTATATTGAAGCAACGGGTGTGACAACACCTTATACGTTTATTACACCAGTAGCCACAGATGCTTCTGGTATAGCTAGCGTAGTGGTCGATAACACAGGACCATTCCCAATTGGCTTAACAGTAGTAACTTGGACTGCAACTGATAATGCAGGCAATACATCAACACTAACACAAAACGTGGTTGTACAAGATACAACCGCACCAATACTGACACTAAACGGTATTAATCCATACACATTGGTTACAGGGCAAACGTATAATGATGCGGGTGCAATCTTTACAGACGCGGTTGACGGCACTGG
>JALSZC010000151.1 GCA_027059605.1 Ghiorsea sp.
TGTAACACTGCACTGCACCATGCCACCAAACACCAACAGTATGAAACCATGCGCTTTCTGATCAAAAACCATGCAAACCTTCAAATACAAAATGATTGGTTATCCACACCGCTTCATCTTTGTGAAAAAGATATTGACGCTATTCGTATTTTGTTAGAAGCAGGTGCTGACCCAAATATATTAGATAAAGACTATGACTACCCTTATTATTTTGCCTTTTATGGCTCTATGAGCAAAGAATTAACCGATCTATACATCAAACATGGTGCAAAACTGATTTATAAAAAAGATATGTAGCCTCATCACTACTTTGTAATCAAAACAACGTAGTTTGTCCATACTCTGGCAATGACCAATCAATAGCTTCTAACCCATGTTTTTCTAAATAGGCATTGGTTTGGGAAAAGTAGTGTTGTTTAAAAAAACCACATGCTCTTTTTCATCATTAAGCAATGCAATAATCTTATCAGTAAACAATTCCCAACCCTTGTTTTGATGAGAAGCGGCTTTGCCTTGCTCAACAGTAAGCACGCTATTTAGCAGTAACACACCTTGTTTTGCCCATGATTCAAGACAACCATGCTGCGGTATTGTTATACTCAAGTCATCATAAAGTTCTTTGTATATATTTTTTAGCGATGGCGGTACAGCCACACCTACAGGTACAGAAAAGCTTAAACCATGTGCCTGCCCTTCACCGTGGTATGGGTCTTGACCTAAAATCACCACCTTCACTTGGTCAAAAGGTGTTGTATTCAATGCCTTAAATACATGATTGGGTTTGGGGTATATCACTTTGTCTGCAGCATATTCGCTCTGCAAAAGGTATTAAGCTTCTGCATGTATGGTGCATCCAAAGTCTTATATAACCGTGTTTGCCAAGAAGGTTGTTGTAAGCCATATTTCATAACCAATATTGAACCATGCCCTTTACTTTTCGTCCACTCCCAACAAAACTAAGTTTTATTGCGCTGGAGTATCACCAATAAAATACCACAAAGAATAATAGAGCCTGACAGCAGTAAACGCATGGTGATCACTTCATCTAAAAACAATAAACCACCCACTGCTGCCAAAACTGGCACAAACAATTGTACAACAGCAGCATGTATCGTTTCTAATTTTTCCAATGCCATATACCAAATGGTATAACCTACACCCGAAGCAATCGCCCCTGACAATACAGCATACCACATTCCCTGCATATTAAAGTGAGTGTATTCAAAGGATAAAAGCATCAGCAATACAACCAAAGGAAGGCAGCGTATGAAATTGCTTGCGGTATCCGCCAAAGGTTGTTTCGAGCCTTTGCCCTGTAAGGTATAAAAACCCCATGCTACGCCTGATATACTCATCAATATAAAACCATACCATGATGGCGTTGTTGCACTGGGCAACATCAAGTAAACAAAACCCATAAACGCTAAGAATAGTCCCCCCCACTCTAAAACACTTAATCGCCCACCCAAAACCACAACGGATAGAATTAAAGTAACTTGACCTGCTGCAAATAAAATCAAGGCACCAGTAGCAATATCCAAGGCAATATAAGCGTAGGAAAATGTGATTGCATAAACAAAAAGAAGACTAGCTGCCAACCAACTTCCTGATACTCGCAACCCCTGCTGTTGCTTACGAAAAGAGAAAATAACCCCAAGCATCACTGCACCTGACATCATCCTGAATGCAGTAAAAGTCCCCGCACCCATCAACCCATCATAAAGCGCCAAACGGCATAAAATAGAATTTGCAGCAAAAGCAATCAATGCAAGCAAGGTCAAATATAAAATATACATGCTTTACCTTCTTCAAATAACCAACTATAATCATAAGGTCGTTATACAGCGTAAAAGGTTACACACTTTGTGATATACAACACCGTTTAACCACGTATATGATGCCATCATACGCGCTTTAAAATAAGGGTAAGCAGGAGGGTAAGATTATGATTTCAATAAAAAATATTGCACTAGCAACAGCCTGTACAAGTGTGCTTCTAGCCACGCCAGCATTGGCAAATGAAACTTATATCTGCACACATGGTAACCAAGAGCGACAAATTAGCGTGGTTTATGCCAATGAAGGGCAAGCTGTTCCTTGCGAAGTCACCTATACAAAGGTATCGGGTACAGAAAGCTTGTGGCAAGCACAAAACCAAGAAGGTTATTGTGAAGAAAAAGCCGCTGCATTTGTTGAGAAACAACGTGCTTGGGGTTGGGATTGTGCTAAACAGTAACTTTTGAAATAAAATTCTAAAGGCTGCTACTTCATCACTGAATAGCAGCCTTTTTTATTTATAAAGCTCCCTTATTTGGAACATCCAAATAATTCAGCGGTGCGGTACGGTAAACTCAAAACTAACCGCTCTGTTTACGATATTGGGTTAAAATCTTATCCAACTGATTGGCAAAAGCTTGCCTATCGCTATGATTAAAAGCTGCTTGCCCGCCTGTTACCACCCCACTACCTCTTAACTCATCCATAAAATTACGCATGGTAAGCTGCGCTTTAATCGTTTCAGGAGAAAATAGGCTTCCCCTTGGATTGAGAGCCAACCCACCCTTATTAATCACATCGGCTGCCAGCGGCACATCCGCAGTAATCACCAAATCCCTTGCTTGCAATGTTTCAACGATATATTGGTCGGCAACATCTGCACCGCTATCCACCTTCACACTAGAAATATAAGCAGACTTGGGCACTTGCATCTTGATATTGGCAACCAAAATGGTTGGTATTTGTGTGCGTTCCGCCGCGCGAAATAACATCTCTTTTACTGGCACAGGACAAGCATCGGCATCCACCCAAATTTTCATG
>JALSZC010000152.1 GCA_027059605.1 Ghiorsea sp.
CCATCATCAATGTTGGTGCATCTAAGGGAGACTTCTAAATCACCAGGTAAAGCAATAAAATTATGCAAGTGGGGCAGGGCTAAATCTTTGGGCCAAGTTACTTCATAGCGATTGCCAAACTCCATATCACTAACCACCATGTCTTTTGCCATGGCTTCCCATGACTCATGCGATAAAGACACGATACCTGTGGATAATACATTGATGTCTTCTACCACGCGATCAGAACGGTAATCTTCTGTTTTTAAACCCAGAGCACGGGCTTTGATACGCAAATTGATGTCTTTGGATACCAAAACGACTTTTTTCTTAGGGTTTTTCTGCTGTAAACGCATGGTGACTGCAATAATTCGATTATCTGCCATGCCATGGGTGAAAGAGTCAGGCAAACCATCGGTTTTATCATCTAGCTCAAAGAATAAACGACCGCCACCAGCCAGTTCACAGCCTTGGGATAAATCATCTTGTTGTGCGCTTAACATATCCAAGGTGCGTGATGCTTCACGAATATTACGCGCGATTTCATCCATGCCGCGTTTCACCTTGTCCATTTCTTCCAATACAACCACGGGTATCACCACGTGATGTTCATCAAAACGTAGTAATGCATTGGGGTCATGAATCAATACATTGGTGTCTAGCACATAAATATACGGTGATGCCTTTGGTTTAGACGTTGGCATAACAGAAGCTCCTCGTTTACTTTTATGGTTGTTGCGCACGCTCGTTTTTGATTTTTTTCACCACCAATAGTGCTTCAATCAAAACCCACACTGCCAATGCAAATATGCTGAAGCCAACAGCCGCGACTGTCCACTGCTCTTTTTCAATCGCGCCTATCATACCCATAATCATACCTGCGATAGTGGTGCCTAGCACCAATAACATGGGTAGCAATGTATAAAGTATAGGTTTCTTTTTACGGTATAGATAGATAGTCACTGTAAGCAATGTTAGCCCTGCTAGGATTTGATTGGTGGTGCCAAATAGTGTCCATAAGAATAAGCCTGCGGGTTTGCCATCTACTTCAAAGAAGGCGAAGAAACCCATGGCAGATACGGCTAAAAATGTAGCAATATAACGATTGTCCAAAAGCTTGAAGTTGATGGTTTTGCCAATTTCTTGGATATTAAAACGTAATAATCGTGCGCCAGTATCCACTGAAGTCATGGCAAAGCCCACCACAACTACGCTGATAAATGCTGCGGCATAATCATAAGGTACACCAAGCTGATGAATGAAATTGGCATTACCTTGGATAAACACACCAAGCTTTTGATGCAAGCCCACTGCTTGTCCCCATGAACCATAAAAAGTTTCCCAGTCAGCACGGGTAGAAAATGCACCTGCTGTAGTAGCAAGCACAGCAAGCAGTGCCAGTAATGATTCACCAATCATACCGCCATAACCAATCAAGGGTGCATCAGATTCTTTATCCAATTGTTTGGAAGATGTGCCTGAGGCGACAATGCCATGAAATCCTGAAACAGCACCACAAGCAATCACGATAAACAAGAATGGAAGCATAGGTGGTGCGCCTTCCGGGTTAGGGTTGATAACGGGTGCAACCCATTCAGGGTCTAGCATAAAAAAACCAATCAACATCATGCCTAAAGCAAGATATAAAAGTAGGGAGTTAAGAAAATCTCTTGGTTGTAACAATAACCAAACAGGAAGCACACTGGCTAAAAAGGCATACGCCAATAGTGACCATGTCCAATCTGTTGCTGTAAAACCTGTGACTGGGTTGTCCAAACCCCACCAAGTAGTGATAAGCATGGCAACAAAACCCAAGGCAATCAAAGGCCAAACAGGTAAGTTCTTTTTATACACCAAAAAGCCAATCACCATGGCTATCAGCATCAGTGAATATGTGGGGAATACGGCTTCGGGGTGCGCTGTAGGGGCAATGTTAGCAGCATCAGGTGCAGCAAATAACCCTGAAATAACAAGCACGAACACACCCATAGCCAGTGCAACAAGAAAGAAAATAACCAATAAGAATAACAAACGTGTGCGTGGGGAAATAACTTCTTTGGCAATGGAGCCAACGCTGTCTCCCTTGTGTCGAGAGGAGAGTACTAAGGCAGAGAAATCATGCACTGCACCAATCAATAGTGTACCAAAAACCACCCAGCATAAAGCGGGTAACCAGCCCCAAATCACGGCAATCGCAGGGCCAAGCATGGGAGCCAAACCTGCGATGGATGCGTAGTGATGTCCGAATAAAATGTATTTGTTGGCAGGTACATAATCAATACCATCATTCATGCTGTGTGCAGGTGTGATATTGGCATCATCCAGTTCAAAAACTTTGCGCCCAAGCACTGCTTTGGCATAAAAGTGGTAAAAGGTAAGGTATAAACTTAAGACCACAATGGCCATAACCGCTGGTGACATAAAAACTTCCCCTTTTTATTATAGAAATATGGCGATACGCTAGCGCACATGAAAACTATTGCGAATCCTAGAATATTACCCAAGCAGCAGATGATGTTGGTGTTTGCCTTGATATTGTTGTCCCTATCAGGCTGCGAAAATAAAAGTGTGGATAAAGCAGCACCTCAAGTGGATAGCCCTGTGGTTGCTGTGGTGAGTGGTAAAAAGATTCATGATATTGATATTGATTATGAAATTTTGAGTATGCCTGAATCTATGCGACACCTTATGCAAGATGAAGAAGCCAGAGCCAAAATATTGCATGTGATGATTCAGCGTGAAGCCGTGGCGCAAAAGGCGAAAGCGATGGGCTTGGACAGAGACCCTTTG
>JALSZC010000153.1 GCA_027059605.1 Ghiorsea sp.
AATTGATGCAAGTGCTGAAAGAGGTAACGCAAGCTGAGAAGTTACTCAAAGGGGCTTCGATTGAATCAAGAATCATGGTGTTGGAGCGTTTAACCTTGCGTTTAATCACTCATCATGGCTAAACAACGCTTATCTCAAGCTTCTGTGACTAGCTTTCCACACCAGGTATTTCGTGAATATGATATTCGCGGTATTGCGGATACAGAAATCACGGAAGACTTTGCTTATGCCTTAGCCCAAGCCTATGCACAGCTATTGCCAGAAGGTGTAAGCAAACCTGTGGTGGTAGCGCGAGATGTGCGTTTGTCAGGTTTGCGATTGCAGCAAGCAGTGATGCGTGGCTTGGTTGAGCAGGGTATTGATGTGATTGATTTGGGCATGGTGCCTACACCCATGGCATATTATGCGGTGTATCACTTAGAGGCTGCGGGCTGTATCATGGTGACAGCCAGCCATAACCCAGCAGAATATAATGGTTTTAAGTTGATGTTGGGGCAAGAAAGCTTTCATGGTGAAGCCTTGCAAGCGTTGAAAAAAATCATGTTCAACTTAAGTGCTAAGCAGGCAGACAAGCAGGGTAGTATTCAGTACCAAGATTTAAGCCAAGTATATACTGATTTTGTGGTTCAAGATTGTAAGCTAGCAAGACCATTAAAAGTAGTGATTGATGCAGGGAATGGTCCTGCGGGATTGGTCGCTGCACCCGTTTATCGTGCTTTGGGTTGTGATGTGGTTGAGTTGTATTGTGAGCCTGATGGGCGTTTTCCCCATCATCACCCTGACCCCACGGTTGAAGAAAATATGCAAGATATTGCAGCAAAAGTTTGCGAAGTCGGTGCAGATTTAGGCATTGCTTTTGATGGTGATGGTGACCGCATTGGTGTTGTGGATGAACAAGGGCATATCATTTGGGGCGATATGTTGCTTTTACTCTTATCCCGAGAGCTTTTGCTTCAACATCCTGGGGCTACAGTTATCTCTGAAGCTAAATCATCGCAGTTGTTGTATGATGATATTCAAGCACGTGGTGGGCATGCAATCATGTGGCAAACGGGGCATTCGTTGATGAAGGCGAAAATCAAAGAAACGGGGGCTTTGTTAGCTGGTGAAATGAGTGGGCATTTCTTTTTTGCGGATAGGTATTTTGGCTTTGATGATGCGGTGTATGCTGGTGCAAGACTGATGCAACTTTTGGCAGCAAAAAAAGCACCATTATCATCGCTGTTGCATGATTTACCCAGCAAAGTGAGCACCCCAGAAATTCGTATAGACTGCCTTGATGCAGAAAAGTTTGGTATTGTTGAAGCAGCCAAGCAATACTTCGCCGATGAAGGTTATGTTTTGAATACCGTTGATGGTATGCGTTTGTACCACGCTGGAGGCTGGGCTTTGCTGCGAGCATCGAACACACAACCTGCGCTAGTCTTACGTTATGAAGCAGATGATGATGCGTCTCTACAAGCATTAAGAGCCTTGTTGGAAGGTTGGTTAAGCCAAAGGGGAGGGGTCTGTGGCAGGGCATAATGTTAAAAATGAACAGTTGCAACATGCCTTACAAAGCCTTTTTGAACAAGGTCGAGACCCTATGTTTATTGCTGATAAATATGGGCGTATTCTCCAAGCTAACCCTGCTTTCTTTGCTTTGTATCAGTATTCAGACCAAGATAATGAAGTCTTAGAAAATAGTGGTATTTGGCAAAATACATTGCATGATTTTGCTTATTATAAAACATTTTTGGTTCGAGTTGAAAAAGAGGGTTATTGGTCTGGTGAGCTTCACGTGGCATCAAAAAGCGGTGAAATTATACCCGTTTGGACACAAATTGTAAAAGTGGATGACTGCTTTGCGATTACGCAGGTTGATTTGCGAGAACGCGATAAAACAGCGAGGAAACTAGAGCAGTTTTCACGCTTACAATCCTTGGCAACACTAGCAGGTGGTGTTGCTCATGAATTTAATAATATTTTAGGTGGTATTCAGGGGCATTTATATCTATTTAAACGCCAATTACAGGTGTTGACCGATAAAGATAAAGATCGCTTTTCTCGAATTGATGCTTTAATGACTCGGGCTTCGGGCTTGGTGCAAAACTTATTGGCATTTTCTAAGCAAAAGCCGACGGTTACTACAGAAGTTAACCTAAAAGCATTGTTGGATGAAACCATATCAATGTGCAAAAAAAGTATTGATAGAAATATTATGTTAACGCTGAGTTTACCCGATGAATCTATTACTATTCAGGCTGATGCAATCATATTAAAACAACATATTTTTGAACTTATCAATAATGCACAATCGGCTATTTTAAGACAACGACTTGAGCAAGGTCAAAATAGCGTTGCTGAAAAAATATGCGTGCAACTTAGGCTTACCTCACCAAATATGGTGGAAATTTTAGTGCAAGATAATGGCTGTGGCATGCAAGATGCTGTGTTGCGCCATTGCCTAGATCCTTTTTTTAGCACAGAGCCTGTGGGTAAAGGGACAGGTTTGGGTTTATCCAGTGCTTTGTCCTACGTTGAACAGTTGAAAGGCAGTTTAGAGGTAGAAAGTGTATATGGTGAATATACGAAGGTTCGTATCCTGTTACCTATGCAAGTTGATGCAACAGAAGTGTTAGCAGATAAAGGCTGTGTATTGTTGATAGATGATGAGGAAGATTTAAGAGATTCTATTGAAGAGGTGCTTGTTTATGATGGCTATACTGTTATCACGGCAAGCAATGGTGTTGAAGGCTTAGATATTTGGCAGGCACAACAAGCTGATATTGATGCGGTAATCATGGATATTATGATGCCAAATATGAGTGGTATTGAAATGGCAACAACTTTACGTAAGGAAAATCAAACACTTCCCATTTGTTTGATTACGGGTTATTCACAACAAGCTGTACCTGAACACTTGCATGTGAACTTGATTCGTAAACCCTTAAACCCAGATTTATTGCTTGAATTTTTAGAGGCAACCATTCAAAAGTAAAAATGCCGACAACCTGTGCCGGCATTGATGTTTGTTATGCTGCATACCCCAGTAAGGGTGTTGTAATTTGTTTGGGTGGAACCACAGCAACAGTGTCATTAAACTTATGTTGACTGCGTGCTTTTTGCTCCATATTGAGTTGCTGCCAACCGGCATGCAAAGTTTCAACAAGCCCCATGACTTCAACAATATGCTCAACTTTTCCAGAACACATACCAGCAGCCAGTTTGTCCATCATGTATTTGTATAAGTTGGCAAGATTCACTGCAATATCTTCACCTTGTTCAAAATTAAGGCTGCTTGAAAGCTCAATAATGGCTTCCATGGCTCTAGCCGTATGATCAGCTTCTTGCGCTGTTTCCCCTGCTTCTATACATAGCTTTGCGCGACCTAATGATTTGTATAAGGCATCATAACTGAGTAATACCAAGCCTAAAGGGCCTGCTCCTTCAATTTGTTTGCCTTGGTATGTTTTGTATCCTGACATATTGCCTCCGTGCTGAATGGTTTGTTTGTACTGCGATCTTCGCAGTTGTGGCTAGCCACTTAGTGCACCTTTTTATGTTTGAAACGTCATAGAAAGGTGTAATCCTGATGTATATTTCTATCGGCAAAACGCCAAGATAATTTAGTACAAAATGCAATTAATTTTATAAAGGGTTGTGTGAAACGTGTGTGGCTTGTAATTGGGCTGTTTGTTGAAGTTTTGAGATACCTTGACCAATACTTTCAAGGTCATCAGAAGTTTGTTGCATGTGTTGATGTATGGTGCGCATGATGCGTCGTTGTTGTGTGGATAAATGTTGAAATTGATGCAGTAGTGCAGATGGTAATTCGCTTTTATTTTGCATACTTGATTTGAGAAGGCTAATAGAACCCTCATAACTTTTTATATCTTGTGTTAATTGTTGCCAGCGTTGCTTGTGAACAGTGAGCATCAATGAAGAGAGTTTTTCTTCACAGTCTTGAAGTGCATGCTGAATAGCTATGCTTGGTTCATCGAGTTTAGGCACAATATGTAAATGCATTAGTTTTTAGCATTCAGCGCTTGGGTTTGTTCGGTTAAATAACTACCCGTAGCATTGAGTGAGTTCATGGCTTGTTCCATAGCGAGGAATGAGCGCGTTAAAGATGTACGTTTTTTCTCCATTTGTAGTTCTAAAGATGTGATGCGTTCATCAATACTCAGGAAGGTTTGTTCCGATGACTGAATGCTGCTTTGGAAAAAACCTGAGAATGGGTTGGCATATAAGTCCATAGTGCCTTGAAATGCTGCTGCTGCACCCATGCCAATGGTCATGCTTGCGGTAAATGGTGTTGCTGCAGTACCTTGGTATAAGATACCAATACCATCGGCACTGCCTGCATTACCAACCAGAACTTGACCACTACCAGTGGTGGTTTCGCCATTGATAGTGCCTGCAATATCTGTACCTAAAATAGGTGTTGCACCTGTATCGGGTATGCCAAGTGCTGTTGCACCGAGCACACTAAAGCCATTGTTAACACCATAGTTGGTATGTTGTACAGTCACAGTGTTGCCGCTAGCAATGGCTTCTAAACTCATAGCAAAACGCCCTTCAGTGCTTGCTGGTGTTGTATCGACACCAAAGTTGGTGCTACCAGAAGAGGTGAGACTTACAGATAATAAGCTATCTCCCGAAGTACTATCTTGTACTTGAATATGCCCTGCGGCATCAATACTTGCTGTCACTTGCTGATTAAAGGCCGATTGTATGGCAAATAATAAGTCCGAAACGGTATCTTGATTATTGTCTAAGATATTAAATGTTTGGTTGATGCTTACGCCTGTGCGATTGGTGCCTGCAATGGTGATGGTATCCCCAGTTGCTGCACCTAGGTTTGCAAATGTGGTAGCACCAGTGGCAGCCAAACCTGTGCTGCTATCAATAAGTGCTTGGTCAAACACACGGGTTTCGGTAATAACACGGGAAAATTCTGTATTCATTTTGCTGATGATATTGGCTTGTGTATCACCTGCGGCTAAGTTCACAATACCTTGCCTTGCATTACCTGCTTCTGTGAATGTAATGCTTTGTGCTGTAGCTAGTGGAGTGGTTACAACATCTGTGGTGCCTATCACGCTAGCGCGTGTGGCAACTTGCGATATGTTTACATCATAATTACCTGAAAGTGTGTGATCACCAGCAACTAAGAATTGCATGCCCGGAGTGGTTGTTGTGCCTTGGGCGACAAATAAATCACGAATAGCTGAGGGGTCATTATTCAGGAAGTTACTAAAAAGATTATCATTGATTTGTAGTACACCATATTGATCTGGTTCTACACCAATGCGCACCAAAGAATTGCGGTCTGAGGGTAGTCCAGGAACACTACGTAATAAACCAGATGTAAGATCGCCTTTAAGCGAGGTTAATAAGGCTTCACCTGCCAACACACCATTGTCACCTGTTGCTTCATCTATGGTATATTGTGAGTCTATATAACTAACCAATGCATTATAACTATCAACAAAGCCTTGAACTTTATTTTGCAAATCAATGGTATCAATACCAATCGACATATTGATGGTGGTGGTAGGGTCGGCTTGTTTTAGGGTGAATGTTAAGCCAACAATAGCATCACTAATGGTATTGCTGCTTCGCGTAATATCTAAACCATCGATATTAATGATGGCATCTTGTGCAGCTTGGAGGGTTTGTGCGGCATTGGTTTGCCCTGCTGCACCAATGTTTAAGCCAGCTAAAGCTCCGCCTGCATCCAAGGCTGTGCCAGTGAGGGTAAATCCTGCAGCACCTGTGTCATCAGCGGCTAAGACTAAACGAAAGTCACCTGTGGCAACTTTAATCACTGATGCTGTAACACCTGTGGAAGCAGTATTAATATTATTGGCAATATCATTGAGTGAATCGGCTGCGTTGACATCAATAGTGGTGCCATTGATTTGAAAAGAACTGGTCGCTAAATTTAATGCAATGTTTTGATCGGTGATAGCATTGCCAAAACCATCCAAAACTGCCGAACCTGATGAAATGCGTTCTGCTGTAGCCAGTTGTTGCACAACAATATTATGATTGCCTGCTGTAATGGAGTTATCACCCGCAACATCAATTAAACTTGATGCGGGTACAGCGGCATTGCTGCTATTTAATGTTGCAGTATAAGCCAAGAATGTATCTTGGTCACTCATGGTTGAAGATTGTGCTTTAAAGTCATTCACCAGTGTGTTTAGTTGGGTAAAAGCATCTTGCTTGGCAGTTTCAGCATCTTGCTTTTTGCGTAATTGTGCGATTTCAAATTTTTGTGCACCAAGCAGTTCATCAACTGCTGCATTGGTGTCAAAACCTGCAACAATGCCTGATAAACCTGTAACTGCAGCCATTATGCTTGCTTATCCAATAATAAACCAACCAACTCTTTCATTGCCACTTGATGTTGAATGAACTCTTTGGATGGTACTTCGCGAATCACTTCACCACTTGTGTTGTCAGTGATTTGTACAAACAACTGCCCTAGCTTTTCTTCATAAGTGAAACTGACAGCTTCATTGCTGCCTGCAAAATTTTGATTGGCTTGCTGTACGGCTTGTTTTAATTCTTGTTCACTCACCATGGGTTCAGGTTGATTTTGTACTGGTTGTGCGACAGCGGTTTGCGGTGCTACTTTGGGTTGAAACACTTGAACTGAGGGTGCAGAAGAACCAGGAATAGAAACAGCCACGGCACTAGCAGTTGTGATTGATTTGATAGCTTCCATGACTTACCTCCTTTGTAAGATTGGACTTCTTGCTTAAAACGCTTAATCCCCCCTCCACTAGATTCACTGTGAATCTACCGAAGAGGGGACTTAGCTTTACGTCAGCTTAGACTGATTCAGAGCTTACCTGAACAAAGTCATCACGTTTTGCGCTGCTTGGTTGGCTTGCGCAAGCATAGATGTACTTGCTTGGGTAAGGATTTTGTTTTTGGTGAAATCAGCCATTTCTGCAGCCATATCTGCATCACGAATAGATGATACAGAAGCTGTAGTTTGTTCAATACTGGTTGCAATATTGGATTGGATAAATGCTACTTGGTTTTGTGTTGCACCAAGGTCAGCACGTTGTGATACCAATTTATCCAATGCTGCTTTTGCAGTATCAATGTATGCTTGTGCATTGGCTTGTGTGGTTAAGTCACCACCACCAAGTCCCAAAGAAGTTGTGGTATAAGATTTCGTCAAATCCACAGTCACTTGGTTGTTGGCATTGTTGTCAGCCCCTACTTGGAAAGCCAAAGCTGCAGCGTATGTAGATGTTCCAGCAGCAGCGTCAGCGGTAACTACTGTTTGTCCATTAACTGTGCTGTTAGCTAGTGTGGCTGCGGCAGTTCCTGTTAATGCAGCACCATTATCCATAGTTACAGTAAATGCTGCACCTGCAGTTAATGTTGCTGTACCTGTTGAGCCATCAGCTCCAGTTACAGTTAGTGTATCACCTGTAGCAGCACCAGTTGTAACAGCATAAGTGTATGTTGTGCTTACGCCACCATCTGTTGCAGCAGTTGTGGTTAAGCTTGTGACCGAACCATTACCTGCAGTTGGGTTTGTGACGGAAAAAGCAACTGCTGCTGAACCAGCATCAATGCCATTTAACAAGTTCACACCATTGTAGTTGGTAGAGTTTGCAATTTTATCAATGGCTGATTCCAATTTGATACGCTCTGCATCCAATTTGCCCAATTCGCCTGCATTGTTTGCAGAAGAAGCTTGGGTTGCCAAAGTTTGGATACGAACAACCATGTTTTGGATTTCATTGACACCAGCGTCTGCCATTTTTGTCATCGCTTGTGCTTGTGATGCATTCAGTGATGCAGCTTTCAAACGTTGTGTTTGACCATCTAATTTAGATGCTACTGCATAGCCTGATGCATCGTCTGCCGCGTTATTTACACGAAAGCCTGAAGATAAACGTTCTAGCGATTTGTCCATCGCTACGCTGTTTGAATTCAAGTGTTTAAGTGCAGTCATTGCTGCGTTGTTGGTTTGTACTGATAATGCCATAATTCTCTCCGTAGATTGCTTGTATTTTTTTACCCGTAAACGACCTCATGCCTTGTTACGCTTGCGTCTTGCAGTTGGTAAAAGAAGCTTCTTGCCTCTCGTGTGAGATTACCTATCGCTGGTTGTTGTTCCGACTTTAGAAAAAAGTTGAACTTTTATTTTTTTGCTCGTTTCATGTTGACGCTGCTATAGCGACTAGTTACCTTACCCATAGTTTTTGGATTTACTTTTAGGAGAAGAACATAGATGGCAATCATAAATGTAACAGATGATAGTTTTGATAATGATGTATTGAAGGCATCAGGCACTGTACTTGTCGATTTTTGGGCACCGTGGTGTGGTCCTTGTAAACAAATTGCACCATTACTGGAAGAAGTTGCAGCAGAAATGGGCGATAAAGTTACTATTGCTAAAATTGATATTGATGATAACCCAAACACACCAGGTAAATACGGTGTGCGTGGTATCCCTACATTGAGCATTTTTAAGGATGGCAATGTGCAAGGAACAAAAGTAGGTGCTGTCAACAAAGCCAAGTTGGTTGATTTTATTAACGAACATTTAGATTAGTTTTATATCTAGGGTATAAAGGTGGCAATATTTCAGTTTTTGCAAAAGGTGGAGTTTAACTCTGCCTTTTTTGCATCTACCTTGGTAAGAGTTTACTTGTTCCTAGCAATGTTAAGTCTGCTTTTGGGCTTATTTTGGAAAAACTTTGATTTGCCACCGACAACACCACAAGGGTTTGGTATTGGTTTTTATCAACATGTACTTGGGCATTTGGATGGGCGAGCTTGCCCAGCATATCCTGTTTGTTCGGCGTATGCTAGAGAAGCGATTCAAACACACGGTGCTTTGGTGGGCTCTTGGCTGATGATTGATAGGCTGATTCATGAAACGAGTGATTTGTCCGTTGGCCCTTGGATTAACTGGAAAGGTGAAAAACGATTGTATGATCCACTTAAACGAAACGATTTTTGGTTGGAGAAAGAACATGAACATTGATGCAAGACAACAAACCTTACAACAAAAGCCACATGAGCGTGGTTTTACTTTGCTAGAAATTATGGTGGTGTTGGTCATTATTGGTGTGCTTGCTGCTATGGTTGCACCACGATTTATTGAGCGGGCAGATGAAGCCAAGGTGGATTCAACACGAGCCCAAATTAAAAACATTGAGCAAGCTATGAAGTTGTATCGCTTGCAACATGGGCGATACCCTTCTTCTTCGGAAGGTATTCAAGCACTGGTTTCCCCTGGCAAAAATGGTAAGCGTTACCTAGATAGTTTACCTAAAGATGCTTGGGGTAACCCTTTTGTCTATTTATCGCCTGGTGTACATGGTGATTTTGATATTTTATCCTATGGTGCTGATGCAAAAGCGGGTGGTTCTGGTTTTGATGCTGACATTGGCAATTGGGATGAACAAAAATAGAAACTTTTTCGCCGCATAAACATGCTCAGGCAGGTTTTACCCTGCTTGAGATTTTGTTGGTGATTGTGATGATTGCGGTAACTTCCGCCATGGTTGTACCATCCTTGGATATTTCGGGTGCATCTTTGGATGATGAATCCGAAAGGCTGCAATCCACATTGCGCTATGCTTCTCAAGAAGCACAATTATCGGGTGAACCCCTACGTTGGGTTGCCACGAAATATAGCTGGCATTTTGAAGTTTTAGTACAAGATACAGCGAATAAAAAACAAGACTTTGCAAGTTTGTCGTCAACAACCACATACACAGAGCCGAGTTATACTTGGCAGGCATATGAAGATGAGCCATTGCAGCCTTACGAGATACCAGCACCTTTGTTTATTAAAACTGTTGCACAAGCCATTGAATTTGATTTGGGTGTAGAAGTGAAAAACACAGGTCAAGCTGAGAATAAAAAAGAGCCTATTGTCGGTCAGGTGCTTTTTTTGCCAGATGGCACAACATCTCTCAGTGATATTGTGTTAGCCAGTGAGGATGATGGTGTTAAACCTGTTGTGTTACGTGTTCGTCCTGGGCCTGCGGGTATTCGTTTGAAGAAAGAAGGTGAAAACTAGGAAAGGTCTGAACAAGTCATGAATTCATATTTTGCGCCCAGAATATCCACAACTCGTTGTTGTGTATTTGAGCAATAGCCTTGCTATTACTTGCAACCCACGCCTAGATTTTGAATGTTCTGAATCACAACCTACTTTATCCAGACTTATTCAGAGCTTCCCTAACTTTTTACCAAGTGAATTAATGCAACTAAAGCATCATCAAAGTTATCATTAATGATTTGGTGCTGTGCTTCATGGGCATGGTCTATTTCTGCTTGTGCAGCAGCCACACGTTGTTCAATCACATTAGAATCATCTTGTCCCCTTTGGGTTAAACGCTGGCGTAAAACTTCAATGGATGGTGGCAGAATAAAAATCCGCGTAGCCGAAGGAATTTTCTCTGCGACCTGTGCTGCACCTTGCCAGTCAATTTCCAACAATACATCTTTACCTTGTTTAAGCAGGGCTTCTACATCACTTTGACGTGTGCCATAATAATTATGATGGACTAGGGCAGATTCTAAGAATGCTCCGTTGTCTTTTTGTTTTTTAAAGTCTTCAAGGCTTAAGAAATGATATTCTCGCCCATCTTTTTCACCTGGTCTGGGTGCTCTTGTGGTGCAAGAAATAGACAAATGAAGGTTAGGACAAGCTTCAA
>JALSZC010000154.1:0-2122 GCA_027059605.1 Ghiorsea sp.
TGGTTTAATAATAGCGGAAAACCGCCCGTCATAAAATAAAAGATGGTGCCCCCTCACAGACTCGAACTGTGGACCTACCGATTATGAGCCTCATGCACTGAAAAATATTATTTTTTATTTTTCAATAACTTAGAAACATGAACCCTTCAGTAAATATGGATTTTGTACCGTAAATGTGCCTTAAAATACTACAAAGCACGATGACTACGGCACAAATACGGCACAAATCTCTTAAAGGAAGGTGCTACTCCCTTGGTACGAATTATTGTCAAATCTAGTGTATGACCAATAAAAGTTAAGCGGTCTGTCCTTCTCGATCTTTTAAATTCTCTCCTTCATTGCCACGCCGTTTTTAAAAATAACACCCAAAACAGCTTCAGCTAACTTCTTATCACCCCTAAGCCGTTTCTAACACTTCTGTGTACTTTTAATTAACTTATAGGCCATCGCTAAGGCGGTCACTTTGGTCTTTCCCCTTTAGTCATACTATGGCAAAGACTGACTCAATAAGGTTTTTGGTACGTATTGTAATGGTCTAATAATCCTGTAAGGAGCTATAGCCTATAATACCCTTCAAAAAATAGGAAAAAGACCATGTCAAAAAACTCAAGAAAACAGGGTATTAACTTCACACCCCAACAAAAGCATGAATATGCCCGCTTGATGGTAGAAGAGAACTACACCAACAAACAAATCATGGAAATCTCTGGTGCAGGAGCCTCTGCCGTTACTCGTTGGAAAAGACAATATTTAGCAGAACAGCAAGGTGAAGCCATAGAAGGCAAAGTCCCCCTAGATGCTGACAATCGTCGAATTCAAGAACTTGAAAAGCAACTGGCTCAAGCCCAAGAGGATGTCCGCCTATTAAAAAAAGCAACCGCCTTGTTCATACAAGACAATCCAAGCTTAAAGTGATTGAAAGGATGAGCAAGGCAGAAAAAAAGCTCTCAATAAACAGACTCTGCCAGCTGCTAGAGTTGCCTATTTCTACCTACTATTACAATCCTGTAGAACAACATGAAGACGAAAAAATTAAGGAAGCTATTTTGAAAATAGATAAAGAAAACTTTGGCGCCTATGGCAAACTAAGAATAAAAAAGGCGCTTCAAAAACAAGGAATTAAAATAGGCGTCTTCAAAACCTCTCGCTTAATGAAAGAAGTCGGTGTGTTTGCCAAACGCCCCCAAAAACCACACTACTACCCAACAGGCAAAGAGCTACCTGATATTCCCAACCTTTTAGACCGGAGATTTGAACAGCCTAAAGTGAACACCCATTGGACTGGAGATATCACCTACATTCGTACTCATCAAGGCTGGAGCTATTTAGCGACAGTCATGGATTTAGGTAGTCGGGAGATAGTCGGTTATGCACTGTCACAAACACCAGACGCTCAGTTGGTAAAGCAAGCTCTAATCAATGCCATTGCCAAGCATTGTCCAGTGACAACGGAGCTTCTCTTTCACTCTGATCAAGGTGTGCAGTATACGGCAAAGCTATTTAAAAATACGCTTGCGTTACACGGTATCACGCAGAGTATGAGCCGAAGAGGTAATTGCTGGGACAATGCCGTTCAAGAGCGATTCTTCCGCAACCTAAAAACAGAGTACTTGAATGATTTGAGTTTTATCAATCATCAGTCCGTTGTCTCTGCTGTGGACCATTACATCAGCTATTACAACTACAAGCGGCTGAACTCTTCAATTGATTATTTAACACCTGTTCAAAAACGACAGGAATTACTAAATGTGGCTTAGAAACTCTACAGAAATATTTGACCATTACATAACTCATGCCAATCTAAGAAAAAGGGCTTTTGAACAAAAACCTCATACCTTCACCTTTAGTTAGGTTCAGGTGGGGCGGAGTATGTTTTATTTTAGTCGGGTGAATTTATTTTTGGTTTAACATCCTCAGGATAGAGTAACCTCAGAGAGTGGGTTGCTCTATTGATTTAAGGATATGACCAAATTTACTTAACCACTCCATTTTCAGCATAAATTCACCCTCAATTCAGTGGATTACATCACTTGTATTTTCCCCAAATCCTCAGATAGAAATCGGCAAATTGCTCCACTCATTGCCTGCTATGGATTCACAAAAAATACCCGCTTAACCGACA
>JALSZC010000154.1:2132-2767 GCA_027059605.1 Ghiorsea sp.
ACAAGCCGTTCACTTAAGTGGTGGAAAATTCAACCGATCCCAGTGGTCGGTTTTTTACGCCTTAATTTTTCATAATCTAGAACCAAGAATGTAGTCTTTCTATGAAAAGATAGGATTTTTCATAAAAATTTCCTCCTTAAATCTTTTGCTCCCTAATTTAGGTGAGTTTAAATTTTTTAGTTGAATAGGAGAGGAAAAATGAACGTTGTTGAATTAAAAAAAATATTGGACAAAAACACAAATAAGTTTCACCCAGTCAAAGAGGACTGGGATATAGAAATCATAGGAGTGGTGGCCCACCCAATAGAGTGGACCAAGATGTTCTTGGAATGGGTAGACTATTTTGAAACCTACTGTTTCGGGGCGGCAGCCCTTGAAAAAGGAGTGTTCAAGTACGAGTCCTTATCTGGTAGATCTCGTATTGAGCTTGATCTTATCACCGGAAACTTCAAATATGAAGGCTCACCACGCACGGAGGCGTGGTGGCCAATAGAAGGCTCGTTAGACCGGAGAGTAAAATCTCTAGCCTCGTACGCCCCACCAAAAGAGGAGCGTTTTGAAGAGTATGACGATGGGCTTCCAGGGGGATTAGTCCCTCGCTGGGCAGCCTAGTCATACCACCTGCTTGTCGGTAG
>JALSZC010000155.1 GCA_027059605.1 Ghiorsea sp.
GGTGAAATACGCACCGATAAATTCAACCACTCTTCATCCGCTTTTTGCTTTAAAATAGAGCCGTGTTCATGGCACCAAGCCAGAGTTTTACCATCTGAAATGGGAAGCTTGAGGTCTAGCTCAACCATGTTTTGCTCGCTCCATCTCGCAAGCAAGTCCATCAAATCATCCATGCCTTGCCCTGTTATCGCAGAAAGCGCAATACGAGATCCATCAATATCTTCGCGTAAGGTGGTTTTGATTTCAGGCGTTAAATCAATCTTGTTCAATACTTCCACAATCGGTGGCGCATGATCCCCATCCAAACCAAGCTCTTTTAAGGTTTCTACGACCACAGCTTTATGATTGGGGCTTTCAGCGTCGGATATGTCTCGCACATGCAAAATCAAATCCGCTTCAATCACTTCTTCCAAGGTAGCGCGGAAAGCATCCACCAATTCATGCGGTAGCTCTTGCACAAAACCCACGGTATCGGACATCATCAAAGTGACACTATTGGGCAGCTTAATTTGCCTGAGTGTAGGGTCTAGCGTGGCAAAAAGCTGGTCGGCTACATAAGCATCAGCATTTGTGATTTTATTGAATAATGTGGACTTGCCCGCATTGGTATAACCCACCAAAGCCACAGTCAATACATCCCTACGCTTGCGCCCTTCGCGTTGCGTGGCGCGCATTTGCCGAACTTTAGCTAAATCTTGCTCAATGCGTTTGATGCTGTCGCGAATCATACGCTTATCCAGCTCCAACTGCCGCTCACCCGGACCGCCCATAAAACCTACACCACCACGTTGCCGCTCAAGATGCGTCCAAGTGCGCACTAAGCGACTGATTTGATAGTTAAGGCTGGCAAGCTCCACCTGCATCACCCCTTCTCGGGTCTTGGCTCTTGCGCCAAAGATTTCAAGAATTAAACCTGTTCTATCAATCACTTTACAATTAAATGCAGTTTCCAAATTTCGCTGCTGAATGGGTGATAATTGATGATCGACAAACACCACAGAAGCCTCATGAATTTCTACACGCCGTGCAATCTCTTTGGCTTGCCCTGTGCCTATCAATGTAGCGGGTAATGCACGGCGTACATTCATCATCACTGATTCTTCTAAAGGGCAACCCAGCGACAATACCAAACGCTCAAACTCTTCAAATCGTGACTTGCTCGCAGCATCACCCCAACGCATTTCAGTAAGCCGAGGATGTAGCGCAATCACTTTGTCTTGTTGGTGTTCCGTTTCTGTCAGTTCGCTCATGAATACCCTTAATTGTTACCTGTTTATTGACAAGCCTGCCTTTACCTGCCCATGCTTTAGCGCACAAGTATGACAATAAATGACACGAAACCTAGGAAACTGTCGAACTTAAAGCAATTTCGCACACGGGAGCAAGCAAACCCATCATGATAGCAGCAAGTAACACTGCCCATATTCATATTTACCACCTCAAGCGCTTGTTTTTGTTTCGTGCCAGCATGGTGGTTGCAGAAATATTGTTGCTTACCATTGCTGTCCGCTTGAGTGATAGCCATTTTCCTTTACTGCAAGTGATGTTTGTTGTTGGTTTATACACTGTATTCACCATCATTACATGGCTAAAACAACCCAAAACACCCACCATTTCCTTGAACTACTTATTTATCCAGCTTTGCATTGATGTATTGGCACTCACCTTATTGCTTTACTACACAGGTGGTTCAACCAACCCCTTTGTATCCTTATTTTTATTGCCTTTATTGCTGGTAGCTGCGATTTTTCCCAAGCCCTATATTTGGAGCATGGCGATGGTGACGACTATCAGCTATGCCATTCTTCTTTTGTTCCCCTACCAACCAAACCATGGCATGGCACAAATGGAACATATAAATAATGCCGCCATGAACACACATGCTATAGGTATGGCAGCCAGTTTCTTATTTAGTGTGGTGGTCATTTTATTTTTTGTGGTTTCCATGGCGGAATCTCTGCGTGACCGTGAACGCAAGCTTGCTACAGCCCATGAGAAAAGTTTACGCGATGAGCATGTAATTGCATTGGGCACACTAGCAGCAGGGGCAGCCCACGAGCTAGGCACACCCTTAGGAACCATGGCAATTTTAACCAAAGAAATGGAACGTGAATATGCTGATGACGATGAACTTATCGAACAAATTCAAATCCTTAGAGCGCAGGTTGACCGCTGCAAAGCCACGATTTCCCAAATGAGTAGCAGTGCAGGTCAGCTTCGAGCTACAGGTGGCAAGAATATGGTGATTACCGATTATATCACCCATATCGCCAATCAATGGCAAAATGAACACGCTCTTACCCAACTTAAAACCTTCTACCCCGAAGAAAAAAATGCACCTGAACTTGTCGTGGATGATACCCTACAACAAGCATTGATAAGCTTACTCAATAATGCTGCCGATGCAGGCGCACAACATATCAAGCTCAATCTCAACTGGAATGATAGTCTTTTATTCATGGATATTCGTGATGATGGCGAAGGTTTAAGCGATGAGGTGCAAGCCACATTGGGTAAACCGTTTGTGAGCACCAAAGCTGAAGGCCAAGGGCTTGGTTTTTATTTGGCACAAGCTGTTATTTCACGCATGGGTGGTAATATCAGCATACAAAACAACACTGAAAACAAGGGTGCTTGTGTACATATTCAATTACCACTGCAAGACATGAGGGCAGAACATGGATGAAATAAAAGATGATATAATTCAAGCTCACCCCACCTTACTTTTGGTGGATGATGATGAGCTGTATTGTCGTATTTTGGG
>JALSZC010000156.1 GCA_027059605.1 Ghiorsea sp.
AATGAAACGTATCTTTACAGGTTACACTGCTGGTAAGGCTCAATCTGCGACTTTCCAGTGTCAGGTGATTCGTTTTATTGCTGGTATTACTGCTCCTACAGTACTTGTGTTTGGGGGAATTAACCTTTTTCATAAGCATGTCTACATGGGCTTGGTTGAGCTGATTGTGTCTGGTCTATTTGCTTATTGTGCACTAGCACCATGTACTGCAAAAACATTACTGTTTCGAAGTTCGTTTTTACTTTCGTTATCTATGTTAATTATGCTTGCTATATTTATTGATGGTGGCATCGCTAATGGTGGTTCTGGTTGGAGTTTGTTTTTTCCTTTTTTAGCTGCTGTGTTGATGGGGTTGCCGCGAGCGTGGTACTGGATTATAGGTTATGCCGTTCTGTTGGGTATTATGATTAGCCTTCACTTTCTCAGTTATTATGCGCTACCTTATGAAAATGATTATTTATTATACTTTCTCTTTTTATATTTCGCATTTTCTTTGTTTGCAGCGGGTTTAGAAGCTCAGTTTGAACGCCTGCATGTACGTTATGAAGATACTATTCAAGAGCTTCATAGCTTACGAGAAAGTTTGGAGCAACATGTGCAAGAGCGAACAGCGGATTTGGAACAAGCCAATGAAAAGTTGCAAAATGAGGTGGAAAAACATAAAAAAACTGAGCAATCACTAAAAGAAAGCGAGCAACGTTTCTATCAATCGCAAAAAATGGAAACCATTGGTACGCTTGTTGGCGGCATTGCTCATGATTTTAATAATATGTTGGCTGGCATTAATGCGAATTTATTTATGATTAAGCGTAAAACCAAAGAAGATGAAGATATGCAAAAACGCACGGGCGATATTGAACGCTTGGTCATGCGAGCATCGGATATGGTAAAACAACTACTAACCTTTGCCCGAAAAGATCATGTAGAATTGGTGTCATTTGATATGGTACTGTTTATGAAAGAGGCATTTAAACTTGCAGAGGTTTCTATATCTGACAAAGTACAAATGCGGCTTGAAAACTATGAGCAACCACTACTTGTGCGTGCTAATGCAACGCAACTACAGCAAGTGTTGATGAACATGGTGAATAATGCGCGAGATGCAACGAAGGGTATGGAAAGACCTTCGATTATTGTCAAAGTTGATAAGTATTTTCCAACTGAGCGTTTTAAACAATATAATCCAGAGTTAACTGGAACATCGTATGCCACGTTTACGGTGGTTGATAATGGTCAGGGCATTGCACCTGAGCAAGTAGATAAGATATTTGAACCATTTTATACGACTAAGGATGTTGGGAAAGGTACGGGGCTAGGTTTGGCTATGTGTTTTGGAGCGATTCAGAGTCATGGTGGTAAGATTCAAGTGCAAAGTGAAGTGGGTAAAGGCACTGCTTTTAAAGTGTTTATTCCTATTGATGATACGGCTGCAGTCGAAAAACACTTTGATGATTCAGGTACAGTATCTGTAGGTTTAGGTGAAATGATTTTGCTGGTGGATGATGACCATGTTTTGTTGGAATCAGAGAAACATGCATTGACGGCTTTGGGTTATGAAGTGCTTGAAGCTAAACATGGTAAACAAGCTGTACGGTTATTTGAGCAGTACCATAATCAGATTAGTTTGGTGGTGACAGATGTGACTATGCCTGTGATGGGTGGCGTACGTGCGGTACAAAAAATGCGAGAAATACAAAGTGATTTACGTGTTATTTTTGTGACGGGTTATGATAAGGATAATACCTTGGATGAATTGCCTAATATGGATGAGTGTATACTTGAGAAGCCATATACTATGGATAAGTTAAATCAGATGATTCAGCAACTATTACGCTAACTTACGGTGCGTGCTGTAGCTTGTACCAAAATAAACCTAGATATTCATGTAGCGCATGACCGCTGTCTGCTAATCTATCCCAACGGGGTAAAAAACTTCGTATATCATAAGTGGCTTGGTCTGTGAGGTAATCGGTTGGAGCGGGAATCACGTTTAACCCTTGTTGTTTAAAGCACCAAACAGCTCTTGGCATATGCCAAGCTGAGGTAACTAAAATAACGGTGTTAATGTTTTCCTTTTTGAGTATAGTCGTAGTAAAAACAGCATTTTCCCACGTTGTGTTTGCTTGGGCTTCTTCATGAATATGAGTATCATCAATGCCAAAGCTGATAAGCCAGCGTTTCATAACGCTGCTTTCACTTGTAACGCGTTCATTTAGTGGTGTGCCACCCGTAGCATAGATAGATAAGCCTGTTTGTTTGGCAATTTGTGCTGCATAAAGAGTACGCATCATGCCAAACCTATTCAGGGAGTCTTTACCTTGATAATCGGGGGCTTTTTCTTGAATACCACTACCTAATATGATGATGGCAGTGTTATTCGGTAGGGTTTGATTCAAATTATAAGCTGGATATTGATATTCTAAAGATGATGTGAGCATATTGCGAACAGGGCTAGTGCTGAGTAGCCAAAGCATGATAAAAGATGCAAGCGTAAGCCACTTCCCCCATCGTTTTTGCCAAAAGTATATGCCGAGGAAACCAAGAAGAATGAGGCTCCCTGGTGGGATAAGCAATTGTGCAATGGATTTACTAAGTAATAACAAGGTACGTGGTGTGCTTAGGCAACAATGGATGCGCGAATTTCTTCTGCATGTTGTTGCCCGCATAGCTTGGCGACAAGAACGAGTGCAAAGGCAACAGCAGTTCCTGCACCACGGCTGGTGATGATATTCTCATCTTCAACAACAGCTTGTTGCT
>JALSZC010000157.1 GCA_027059605.1 Ghiorsea sp.
ACGGTCGAAATAACAATAATAGCCACCGATAAACGCAGATGGTTCAAATATATGTCATGCTTAATAAAGAATGCTAGATTCCCACTCATCATGAATAATATCCCAAGTGTCGTAACACCCTTTCATTGCCAAGGCTTTGATTTTTATATCAAACGTGATGAACTGATTGACCCATACTTAAGCGGCAACAAATACCGCAAACTTTATACTTTACTGCAAACACCACCTAAAACTTACAAAACCATCATTTCCTACGGTGGCACGCAGTCCAATGCCATGTTATCCATTGTCGCTTTATGCGAGCAAAAAGGTTGGCAGTTTCAATATTACTGCAAACCTTTATCCCCTCACCTCAAACAACAACCCACAGGCAACCTACAAATGGCATTAAACTTGGGCATGCAACTCATAGAAACTGAAAGCTACACAAAAACCATCACCCAACTTCAAAGCAAAGGAAAAACACTGCTCATTCCACAAGGTGGGGCAGACCCAATGGCTGAACGCGGCATTCAAGTCTTAGCTGATGAAATCAAACAATGGCAGCAAGGGCAAAACATCAGTAAACTCAATATCGTCACCCCATCAGGCACAGGCACAACCGCCTATTATCTTGCCAAGCATTTGCCCAACTGCAAAGTTCTCACCACTGCTAGTGTGGGCGACAACATCTACTTAACGCAGCAAATGCAGCAGCTTGGTAGCATACCCAACAACCTGAATCTGCTTGAGCCACCTCGTAAATATCATTTTGCCAAACCTTACCCTGAACTTTTAGACACATATCAAGCCTTAAAGCAAAGCGGCATTGAATTCGACCTCATCTATGCGCCTAAGATGTGGCAAACCTTGTTAACCCATATGCAAAACATTCAAGGCACGGTACTGTATGTGCATAGTGGTGGTTTAATGGGCAATGCCACGATGTTAGAACGCTACGCACAAAAGGGGTTTCTATGATTCGAGTCTTGCTATTTAGCTTGTTATTTATCAACACTGCGTGGGCAGAGGTGTTACCCAAACAAAACATGGTGGCCTCAGCTCATCCATTAGCAACCAACGCTGCTATCGACATTCTCAAGCAAGGTGGCAATGCCTTTGATGCCGCTGCGGCATTGGCGCTGACCATTGGTGTTGCCGAGCCTACAGGCTCTGGGATTGGCGGTGGTGGTTTCTTCTTATTGTATATCGCCAAGGAAAAGCGATATGTCATGCTTGATGCCCGCGAAATATCACCTGCTTTGGCTGGCAACGGAGAAATCTATCAAACACAATCCAGCATTGATGGTGCGCAATCCGCAGGTGTACCTGGATTGATTGCAGGCGTTGATCGCTTAATCACGAAGTACGGCAAACTGGATAGAAACCATGATACAGAAGCTGCCATTCATATTGCGCAGCATGGTTTTAAGGTATCCGAGCATTATCAGCGTGTTGCACAATGGCGCAAAGATGTATTGCAAAACAATACCGCCAAAAATATTTATCTACACAAAAGCCAAATCCCCGAAATTGGCAGTTTAATTAAGCAAGCTAAACTTGCTGAAACATTAAAACGCTTTGCCAAGTTTGGCGCGGATGATTTCTATCGTGGTGAAACAGCCAAACGCTTGGTGGCTGATATGAAAAAAGATGGCGGCTTGATTCGGCTAGATGATTTGAAGGCATACAAAGTGATGGAGCGAGAACCTATGCGCTTTCACTATCAAGATTTTGAATGGGTAACTTCCACTCTGCCTTCATCAGGTGGCATCACCTTAGCTGAAACGCTGGGCATTCTGAAAGATGATAAACTGGATAAGCTTTCCGAGGTGGATAGAACCCATTTAGTGATTGAAGCCATGAAGCTGGCATATAAAGACCGCAATCAATATTTGGGCGATAGTGATTTCGTGGATATTCCAGATTTACTCAATCCCAAACGGTTAAAACAACTTCGTGCAAGCATCGATATAAACAAAGCTACACCTGCTTCCAGTTTTATCACTGACCCATCGGGCAATGGTGTGGATACCACCCATTTTTCCATCATTGATAAAGAGGGCAACATGGTTGCCGCTACACTCTCGATTAACTATGGCTTTGGCTCAGGTTATGTGTCACCAAGTACAGGTATTTTGATGAATGATGAAATGGATGATTTTGCCACCCAAGTCGGCACACCCAACGCCTATGGCTTGGTGCAAGGTAAAGCCAATGCTGTTGCCCCACATAAACGTATGCTCTCATCCATGAGCCCTACATTTATCTTCGGCAAAGATAGAACATTTGTAGTTGGCACCCCTGGTGGGTCTCGTATTATTAGCATGGTTTTGCTGGCTGGTTTGGAATTTATGCAAGGCGGTGAAGATGTGTCGGCATGGGTTAACAAGCCACGCTTTCATCATCAGTATTTACCTGATGTGGTGCAACATGAAAAAGGTGCGTTTACCCCCAAAGTATTGGGGCAACTTCAAGCCAAAGGACATAAGCTCAAAGCCATGCGCAATTATGGCAATATGCACGCTATTCTTTGGGATAGACATACAGGGCAGGTCTTTGGTGCATCAGATAAACGAGGTGAGGGCTTAACCAAAGCTTTTTAACATTATTCACCACGAAGAAATGGAATCGTAGATTCACACTTTTGCAAGCCTGACATATTTCCCCTGCTATAGCTGTGCTGAGATGGTTAGCAAAAGAAGGGATAAAGCAGAATATTCTAATTCTGCGCCCGCTTTTGCGAACCAGCGAAGAAATACACAGCTATTTAGGGGCACTTTCTTTGCTTCGTTTCTTTGGTGGCAAAGAAATGAAGAAACACTAACCACAAAGAGTTACTGTCATGCTGAGCGTAGTCGAAGCATCTTGACGTGGAGGTATCTTATAGATTTCTCCACTCCGCTACGCTTCGGTCGAAATAACAAACTCACCACGAAGAAATGGAATCGTAGATTCACACTTTTGCAAGCCTGACATATTTCCCCTGCTATAGCTGTGCTGAGATGGTTAGCAAAAGAAGGGATAAAGCAGAATATTCTAATTCTGCGCCCGCTTTTGCGAACCAGCGAAGAAATACACAGCTATTTGGGGGGCACTTTCTTTGCTTCGTTTCTTTGGTGGCAAAGAAATGAAGAAACACTAACCACAAAGAGTTACTGTCATGCTGAGCGTAGTCGAAGCATCTTGACGTGGAGGTACCTTATAGATTTCTCCACTCCGCTACGCTTCGGTCGAAATGACAAACTCACCACGACCCTATTTCAATGGCAAATAAATGTCCGTAATGATTTCATGCTCCTGCACATCAGGAAACTTAGTCACATAATGAAAAAAACAGGGGAAATCTCTTAATTCTTCACCACTTTCAGGCAACCATTCTTTATATAAAAACATCACCTTAGCCGGCATCTGCTCATACGGACCAACATGCCGTATTCTAGCGCACTTACCTTCTGGAATAATTTTATTTTTCATCACCTTATCATCTTCAGGGATGGGTGCAGTCACTTCACAACAAATATCAAATCGAAATTCATCAGGTTTAGTTGTGGTAGGGTCATCATAAGCTAACCCTAAAGTTCGGCTGGTTTTAACGGGTGATAAACCTGTTTGTTTACGCCATGCGATTACCTCCGCAATGGATTCATTGATTAAATCTGGTGCTTTTCTATGCTCAAAAGCAGCGACCTTCACCGCTTCAAATCCAACGACTTCTACATTTATTTCTTGGCTCATGATTATTTCTCCTTCCCTTGCTGGGAACTTGTATTTTTCATGCCAAGGTTGCCATTTGGGTTCTTTTCGGAATGCGCTTGGTGTTTGCCCAAAAGCTTTTTTGAATGCTCTGGAAAAGGATTCAGGGTTTTCAAACTTTGCATCATATGCAATATCAATAATTTGCACTTCTTGACGAAATGTAAGCTGATACGATGCTCGTTTAAGCCTTAAAAGTTGCACATATTTGGATACACTTAACCCTACATATACCGAAAATTGTCTATGAAAATGAAATTTAGAGAAAAATGCGACATCCGCCAAAACTTCAACGGATAAGTCTTCATACAAGTGCGTATCAATAAAGTGCAGTACTTTATCAAACCTTGCTTGGTATATTTTTCTATTTTGATTCATTTCAGCCATGGTTACCTCAACATGGCGAACGCTAAAGCCCTAAAAGAATGGTATCTTGACCAAAATTGCCATCCTTCCCCAACCTCAAGTTTATAAAAGATAACATCAACCCTTATGGCTTACCTACATAGGTTTCAATCACTTCTTCTTTGCCTTTAAGTTTAAGCGGCTCACTTAACTTAAAGTGAGCTTTATATGCATCATCAAGTTGCTCATACACCACTTGACTGATAATCACTTCTCCGCCTTTCGCCGCCCCACAAAAACGTGCACCTGTATTCACGATGTTACCAATCACTGTGTAGTCACGGCGGTCTTCTGTACCAATCGAGCCAAGCAGTGCCTCGCCATAATGCACTCCTACCCCCACATCAAAGTTAATATCTTGGCTGTCTTGAATGGCTTGTTGAATGTCTAAGCCTGCTTGCACGGCAGCTTGAGAAGCATGCTTAGGAAACATAGCCATGATTTCATCGCCCACAAATTTGTCGATAATGCCATCATATTTATGGATAATTTCAGCCTGCAACTCAAATAGTTTATTCAAGTTTTCAACCACAACCTCAGGCTTTTCATTTTCAGAATAGCTGGTAAATCCACGAATATCTGAGAAGAAAATCACAATATCCTGCATTTCACCCTTAAACAGTTCTTTTTCTTCAGTGACAGAACTATAAATCGCATCCGTGGTTGATTTGGATAAATATTTTTCCATCTGTTCACGCACTTTAATCAATAAACAGGTATTCTTCGTAATCACTTTATCAGCCTTAAACACAATCCAAAACAGCATGATATTAAACAGCATAAAAATTAAAGTTGGGATGACTAAGGCCTCCTGCAATGCCTCATACACCATATCTTCAAAGCGGGTTACATCTTCATAAATTTCCATCACACCCACGACTTGCTTGCTATCCAAATCAAATGCAGGGATATATACCTCTATAAACCGCCTACCATCAGGTTCATCCTCTTGTTTAGAAAATGTTTTACCTTGCAATGCAAGCTGAAATCCTTTGCCTTGAATATCATCGTACAACTCACCTTCATTAGCACTATCTTCATGATCATAAAGTATCAGACCCTGGCGGTTAAACACCTTCACCTTGGCAAAACCAAAGTCTGTACTGATAAGTTCTTCCATTTTATCTCTAAGTTTACTTCTAAGTTGCTCAGACTGAATCGTGGACTGTATGGTATCAAAGCTAGCATGATTTTCTTCCAACACATCACGATACACATCACGGTAAAACGCACTGCCTTTTTCAACCAAGTTTTCAATATATTGCTGGTGTAATGCTTGTCGTTCAGCATGAATAAAAAAGGAAAATAGCATGGCATAAAAAACCATCCCACCAATGCCCGCATATAAAATATAATACCTTTTCAAAGGAAAAGGTTTGTTGCTCATAGTTGCCTTATTTGGGTTGCTCAAAATCATTCACCTGTTTTAATCTAAATTTAACACCTACAACCATAGCAAGTCACTTATTGATGTGGGTGGCTATAGTCACAGTTTGCATAGGCTTGAAATACCAATATGCAAACCATACATTACAACACATTAAGGAATTATAAAATTAAAAAGGAGTTTCACACATGAAGTCATTTAAAGGCATAGCCTTATTGGTGATTACCAACATTCTTATCATGGTCACCTTGGCAATAAGTGCTAATATTCTGGTGTATTTTGTCTTGCCTATGTTTGGTATTGATGTGCGCGGTAGCTTTGAAGCTCGTCAATTGATGTTTGCTGCTGTATTTGGTTTTGGTGGTGCATTTATTTCACTATGGATGTCCAAATGGTTGGCCAAACGTGGCTACAAAATGCAACAAGTGACCAACCCAACAACCCCCAAAGAAAAACTAGTTTACAACACTGTAAAAGCATTGGCAGAACGCGAAGGCATTAAAATGCCTGAGGTTTGGGTATATTGGGATGATGTACCCAATGCGTTTGCTACAGGCCCTAGCCGCAACAACTCCATGGTTGCTGTTTCCTCTGGTCTGGCGACCAATTTAACGGATGCTGAACTTAAAGCTGTGCTTGCCCATGAAGTCGGTCATATTGCCAATGGTGATATGGTTGCCACCACTTTGTTGCAAGGCTTGATGAATACCATGGTCTATTTTGTAGCAAGTATTGTTGCACGTATGGTAGCAAGTGCTGTAGCACGTGATGGTGAACCAAGTCATATGGTATATTTTATTGTAGATATTGTACTGCAAATCATGCTTTCTATCCTAGCATCCATCGTTATTTTTGCCTTTTCACGCAAACGTGAATTCAAAGCTGATGCTTATGCCGCAGATGCTTTGGGTGCAGATGCCATGATTAGTGCATTGCAAAAAATTGATGCGCTTTCTCGCCAGTCTGTGGAATGGGAACATCGTGAATCTCGCGAAGATGCATTGGCGACCCTAAAAATTTATGGTGCACATGGCGGCATGAAAGGATTGTTTGCAACTCACCCTTCCATTGAAGACCGTATTGCAGCATTGCGTAACCACCGCTAACCTTTAGGCATGCCTCATGCCACGCAAACACCTGCTCACCAATCTGTTGCTATCCTTATTATTGGTAATGAGGTGCTATCAGGGCGTACGCGCGAAGCTAACGCTTGGTTTGCCGCCAAAACATTATTTAATGTAGGCTGCAAACTAAGCGAAGTTGCTATTGTTCCTGATATTCAAGAAACCATTATCAAAACCTTACAACGCCTACATCAGCAATATGATGCCGTGATTACCAGTGGTGGCATTGGCCCCACCCACGATGATATTACCATGCAAAGTGTAGCCAATACTTTTGATGTACCACTGCTTGAACATGCGGAAACTATACAATTGATGACAAACTTTTATGGTGAAGATGCACTCACAGAAGGTCGTCGCCGCATGGCACGTTTACCCAAAGGTGCCGAGCCTATCATTTGTGAACAGTCGATATGCCCAGGTGCTTTGATTCAAAATGTTTATGTCTTTGCAGGTGTACCACATATTTTCGCTTCACAATTAGAGTCCGTATTGTCGCACTTCACCACAGGTAAATCATTTATACGCCAAGAAATTGAAGTTTATTTGCCTGAAAGTAGTTTTGCACAAGAGCTTAGCGATATTCAAAAGAGTAACCCCGATATTGAAATCGGCTCATATCCTGGGCGTTGTGGCAAACAACCTACTGGTAAAATATGTCTAAGTGGGATTGATAAAGAAAGAATCACAAACGTAAAAAATCAAATTGAACACATGTTAAAGGACAAAGAAAACCATGAAAATCAGTAAACGTGACACCGTATTTATTGTAATTGTAGCTGTCGTCATCACCTTTCTTACTCTTGGTGCTAAAGAACGAACCACCAAAGCTGTGCCTGATGATGCTATACATGATAAAGCAACATCTCGTGAGCAATGCATGACATGCCACGGTGTCGATGGTGTCAAACCACAACCACTAGGACACCCTAGAGCAAACCAATGTTTCCAATGCCACAAACAACCTGACCACTGGGTTGGTAGCGCAGTAAAAGCGAAATGAAATGTATTGGCATTGTTGCCAAACGACACGATGACTTTGCACTAAAAACAGCGTGCGAACTAAGCGCATGGTTACAAAAAAAAGAACTTCAAGTCGTTGTTACCCCACAAATTGCCAAGCACAGCAATGCACAAAGTGTTCCACTTGTAGAAATGCCGCAACATGTTGAACTGATGGTGGTGCTCGGTGGAGATGGCACACTCTTACAAACAGGGCGTTGCTTTGTTGGCTCTGGTGTACCGATTCTGGGCATCAACCTTGGTCGCTTAGGCTTTTTAACCGATACGCCTTTAAGTAATATGTTTGATGTCATGGATGATGTTTTAACAGGGCAGTTTAAAGTAAAAAAACACTTTGCACTGCATGCTGAGATTATTCACCAAGGCAACATCATCAGCTCTGGCATTGCCATGAATGATGTGGTGCTGCAACGCAATGATCACCCTCGCATGATTGAGTTTGAAATGTATGCTCGCAAACAGTTCGTATTTCGTTTGCGTGCCGATGGTTTGGTTTTGGCAACACCCGCAGGCTCAACTGCATACGCCTTATCTGCAGGTGGTGCAATTGTTCATCCTGAAATTGAAGCTATTAGTGTAGTCCCTATTTGCCCACATACCGTATCCAACCGACCTATTGTTTTACCTGCTTATGATGAAATTAAATTAAATCTCATTGATAGCCCAGCACCTGCAGCCCTTAACCTAGACGGGCAAGTCCATTCCACACTAAACATGGGCGATAGCGTGTCGGTGAAACGCGCTGGTGATATTACCTTGGTCTATTTAGAGCACTGGCATTATTTTGATGTCTTGCGTAATAAATTGGGCTGGGCTGGACAACAATAAATGATTGTTTCTCTGCATGTGCGCCAATTCGCACTTTTTGAGCACATAGAGCTTGAGCTAAACCAAGGTATGACTGTGTTTACTGGCGAAACGGGTGCAGGCAAGTCGATTTTGGTGGATGCCTTGGGTGCAGTATTTGGAGCACGCGCCAATGCAGACTGGGTGCGTCATGGTGCAGAAAAAGCAGAAGTCATTGCTGAAATTGAATCCCAAGATACACGTCTGTTTCACCTGCTCAAAGAGCAAGATATTGATGTCGATGATGGTATCATGATTCGCCGTGTGATCACCGCTGAAGGTCGCTCAAAAGCATGGGTTAATGGCATACCTACTGCTGCTGGGGTATTAAAACAAATCGGTAATATTTGCTTTGATTTGCATGGGCAACATGAGCACCAGACCCTGATGCAGCCTGAGTTCCAACAGCAAATCATTGATGCCCGCGTTGAGCAAAGCATCAAACAAGCTGTACATAAAACATACACGCAACTTTCTGAAATCAATAAACGGCTGCGTGATTTGCATGGCAACCGTGATGATGCGCTTGAAAAAGAAGCTTGGATGCGTGAAGAAAGCGAGCGTTTATTGGCATTAGACATTGAAGATGGTTTGGAAGAAAAATTAGAAACAGAATGTGAAGCAGGGCGCAACATTGAGCAAGTACAGCAAGCTGCTGCAACTGTACTTAATCTTTTGGATGAACAAGAGGTTACTGTTCGCAACCTTTTGGGTGAAATGATTCACCAAGTGGAGTCTGTGGCTGAACATCACCCCAGCTTACAAGAAGCATATGCTTTGCTCACACAAATGGATGCGCTTGCCAGCGAAATTTCGCCGTATTTGCAAGAAGTTTTGGATAGTCAAATGGATGCCCAAAGCTTACAGCTAGCCGAAGATAGGCTTGCCGATTTAAGGGCTGCCAAACGCAGGCATGATACCGATGAGAATGGACTCTTAAAACTCATCAATCAGTGGCAAGAAAGCTTAAGCACCTTGGATACAGCATCTTGGGATGAAGAAGCATTGCGCTCGCAGCAAGAAACATTGGAAGCAGCCTATCAAAAGGCAGCCCAAGCACTGCATCAAGCCCGAATTGAAGCCGCAGATAAACTGATACAAGACTTACGTCCTTTTCTTAATCAACTTGGGCTTAAAAATATGCAATTATCGGCAAGCATTGAAGCACGCAGCGATAAAAACACATGGAAAACTGATGGTTGGGATAATATTCAATTACTAGCTGCAGCCAATATTGGGGAACCATTCAAAAGCTTGGCAGACACTGCATCGGGTGGTGAGTTAAGCCGCTTGGTCTTGGCCCTTAAAGGTTGTGGCGCACTAGAAAATGAGCCTGATACGGCTATTTTTGATGAAGTGGATGTTGGCATTGGCGGAGAAACAGGCTGGTGTGTAGGTGAGTTGTTACGCAATATGGGTAATGAGCGACAAGTCTTGGTGGTATCACATTTACCACAAGTTGCCGCATGTGCACATCATCAGGTTGCCATTGAAAAGTCAGTGCAAGATAACCGAACACGTACTAATTTATGCTTACTTACAGATGAACAGCGCACATCAGAAGTTGCACGTATGCTGGGCGGCATCAATGATGAAAGCTTAAGTCATGCTGCAACCATGTTAAAACGTGGGCAAACTTGATGACCAACCCCATTGAAATACGCCCTGCACAGGCACAAGATGTTGAACAAATGTACACTTTAATGCTGCCATTTATGCAAGATAATACGCTGATTAATCGTGACCAGGATGATATTTTTGAGCATTTACAAGAATTTGTTGTTGCCATCAAAGATAATGAAGTCTTGGGTGTATCGGCATTACATGTGTATGACTCTGACTTGGCAGAAATTCGCTCGCTGGTGGTATCCCCCAAAGCACAGCGTATGTCTATTGGTCACCAATTGGTCAAAGCCTGTGAAGCTATGAGCCAACAACTGGGGATTTCTCGTGTTTTTGCCTTAACTTATATTGATAAATTCTTTCTTTCCCAAGGTTATACTGTGGTTGCCAAAGAAAGTTTGCCACAAAAAATTTGGACAGTATGTGTACACTGCCCCAAATTTAGTCACTGTGATGAAATTGC
>JALSZC010000158.1 GCA_027059605.1 Ghiorsea sp.
TGATGGCGAGTGAAAGAAGATGTGCGAATACGAATCCCTTGTTTTAAGGCATCTTCACCCAAGTATGCACCCCAGTGCCAAGCTGCGACAATCACATGTGTTTTTAAACCATCTGCACGCAAACCCATACCTTCAGAACCATAAAATGCCATAGGGCGTAGGTATGCAGAATCTAGGTTGTTAATTTTCACGGCATCCAACTGCGCTTGATTGATTTCATCTTTAGAATAGGGCATATCCATATTCATGATTTTAGCGGAGTTGAATAAACGGTCGGTGTGTTCTTGCAAGCGGAAAATCGCAGTGCCTTCTTCTGCATGATAAGCGCGTACGCCTTCAAATACGCCCATGCCATAGTGCAGGGTGTGGGTGAGCACATGAATCTTGGCATCACGCCAATCTACCATCTCACCATCAAACCAAATTTTCCCATCTCTATCTGCAAAGTTTAACATATCTATTTTTAATCCTTTTAAGCTATACGCTCATGCTCCCAAAGCACACGTTGCTCTAGGGCGCGAGATAATGTGTATTCATCCAAGTATTCCAATTCTCCACCTTCGGGTACACCACGCGCAATACGTGAAATTTGAATACCATGGTGGGCATAACGACGAGAGATGAAGTGGGCGGTGGCCTCACCATCCACGGTGGCACTGGTTGCCATAATCAATTCTTTGATATGACCGTCTGCAATACGTTTATCTAAACTGTTAAAACGTAGTTTATCAGGACCAATACCATCCACAGGGCTAAGGCGACCATGCAACACATGGTAGCTGCCCTGAAAATGCCCGCGCTCCAACATCAAGACATCCACAGGCTGCTCAACAATACATACCACTTCATGTTGTCGTTTTACATTGTCACAAATAGTACAATGGTTAGCAGAAGCAAAACCACCACAGGTATCACAAAACTTCACTTGCTCATGCAAATGCTCCAGTGAGCCAGCAAGGCTTTTCACATCATTTTCAGATTGTTCTAACATGTTTAACGCAAGGCGCATCGCAGTTTTAGGACCAATGCCCTGAAATGCACTGAGTTGTTCAACCAATCGTGCCAAAGGTTCAGGCATGCCTGCCAAATGATACATTACAGTGAGAAACCTGGTGGTAGCGACATGCCACTCATCATATCTTTTTGTTTGGCTTTGGTGGTTTCTTCGATTTTACTCATGGCTGAATTGACTGCTGCGGCAACCAAGTCTTCTAGCAAAGATTTATCATCATCAGCTAATAAACTGTCATCAATATCAATGCGTTTCACCTGATGGTTACCTGAAACAGTGGCTTTAACCATGCCACCACCTGACTCGCCCGTTACTTCCAAGTTCGCCAATTCTTCTTGCATATTTTTCATGTTTTCTTGCATTTTTTTGGCTTGTTGCATCATTTTTGCAATGTTCATACTTATCTTTCCTCGTGCGTTTTCAGTTGGTTTAACTATTAAGCTTGTTGAATACCAGCGAGATACCATGTTGGGTCATCGCTATTTGGCGTGTGTTGGAAAATCCAGATTTCATTCACATCTGTATGTTCAGTTTCAATCACAGCACCAGCCATGTTCAATGTTTCTTCTTTGAGTTTGGCTTGGAAATGCACAGCAACCCATTCCATACCTGATTCTACCCAAGTTTCTATAATTTCAGCATCCAAGGCACCAATTTCAGTACGTGTTTTGTTGTCACCAATGCGTTTCATATCCGCCAATACATGTTCTGCAACTTCAGGTGTACAAAATGAACGAATATCATCTGCATTTTTTGCATCCCAATCTTGTTGCATACGCACAAAAATATCGCGAGCAGCATTGAGAAAATGTTCAGCATCAATATTGGGTTTATCGCTTATCACTTCTGAGCTTGTGGCTTCTTCGCCTAAGAAACTTTCGTTGTTAGATTCAGGTTGGGCTTGACCAAAGGTTTGATTGTGATGCGAAGGATGACCTGCATATTCAGGTTCACGCCTTGCAGCAGCCGCACTGCGCATAAACCGCATGACCAAGAAAATCACGCCGCCAATCAATAAAATATCAAATAGGTTGATGCCTTCAAAGCCGCCACCGAAAAATAGTGCACCCAAAAGCCCACCCATAGCTAACCCACCAAGTATGCCCATCATGCCACCAGCTCTAGAGCCAGAACGTGCTGGTGCTGCTTTGTTTATGCCTTGTTTAGGTTTGGGTTTTGAGAAGCTTTTTTGTTTACTGAATGATTTGCCGAAGCTGCCACCCATACCAAACCGTTTGGCATCGGCTGTGGTGCTTAGTCCAGTCACACTAATAAATATGGCTAACAAGCTGAATATCATTGCTTTTTTCATGTTTTATAACGTCCTATACTTCTTTGTAATATCGTAATTGTGCAGCACCTGCTTGAAACATTAAGCGACGCAGCGGCTTATCCTTCACATCTTGTAGGCTTTGGGCAAGTAAGCGTAAGTCTTGGCAGTGTATATCATGGCGTATGCACACTTTTTTTTCTTCACGAATGCCTGCGCCAGCTTGCACACGAGTCCACACCTTGCTTAAGCCTTGAAGCTTGCACCGCTTGAAACATGCCTTGCGAATTTCTTCATGCAGCAGCCGAATATGGCTGGCAATCACGGAATGATTCACTGCAATTAATAAACCCAGTGAACCATCTGCTTGCGGCTCTATGGCAACAGGTTCACATCGCTCTGCCATCATGCTGCCTACAATGTCATGCCAATGCCTGCGTAACAAAGCAATGCT
>JALSZC010000159.1 GCA_027059605.1 Ghiorsea sp.
TTTGAATTGGTCCAAGCCCATTATGCGTGGCTCTGTGTTGCAGGCGGTACTCAATGTTAGCTTGTCTGCGGTATTGATTAGTCAAATCGGTTTTATGGGTGCGCTTTGGGGTACCTTGCTTGCGGTGGCTGTTTCAAAAGTCTATGTGATGCGCTGCTTTTATCGTGATTTTGAGCGGAGTATCTGGGATGATACTCGTTTGTTTTTGCATGTATTATTAAGCAATATGCCTTCGGTGCTCTTAAGTTTGCCTTTGGTGATGTGGCTGGGTGAGCAGTTGGACTTTAACCAGCGGGAAGATGCTGCCTTAGCGTGGCTTGTTTCAGTTGTTGTATATATGCTTGTTTACCTTGCATCGATTCGGGTCTTTAGATTATTGGATACTAAGGATGTGGATATGTTGGGTAGTCATATTCCAGGTCTGCGTTATTTGGTGAAAAAAGCATGAGTGCTGCTTTGGTTTCGATTATTATCCCGACTTATAATTATGCAGCTTATATTGGCAAAGCTGTGGATAGTGCCTTAAAGCAAACATATACGAATATTGAAATCATTGTGGTGGATGATGGCTCTACGGATAACACCAAAGATGTGTTACAAAAGTATGGTGATAAGCTTGTTTATATCCAACAAAATAACCAAGGAGCTGCGGCAGCACGCAATCGTGGTTTAGAAGAAGCCAAGGGTGATTACATTTGTTTTTTGGATGCCGATGATACCTATTACCCCAATAATATTGCAGAAAAAGTAAGTTTTTTAGAGGCGAACCAACCCCTAGATTGGTGTTATTCTAATTGGGTTTGGGTAGATAAAGAAGGTAAAGAAGTGATGCGTGGTGATGAACCTGAAGTATCGCTGGCGCATATTCAGGCGGAAGGTGATGTGTTGCCTTTGGCATTGCAGGGCTACCGGTTGGGGACCAATGTATTTATGTTTCGTAAAGCTTTGGTGGATAAGCTCCAAGGTTTTGATATTCGCCTCAAAGTACTGGAAGATTATGATTATTATTTGCGCGCAGCAGCACTGGGTAAATTGGGTTATATCAACCAAGTATTGTGTGCGATTTATCAGCATGAAGATTCGCTTGGCACAGGTTGTGACAAGGCTGTGGCATACCACAATCGCTGGCGCATGCACAAAAAGATACAGCACATGTTTGCCGACACTTTGCAACAACCCACCGTATTCAAGGCATGGCGCAAACAACAGGCAGACTTGTATCGAAACTTGGCAGGTATCATGCTGACACAAGGTTATGTACGGCGGGCAAGGGTATTTCTTGGGTTTTCATTGGCGAATGATTGCAGGCAATGGGGGGCTTTGTTATTGTGGTGGAAAATCGTATGGGCGAGGGTGAAGCTGTGAAGCGAATATTGGATATGGGTTGTGGCTTTAGCAAAGTCAAAGGCAGCATTGGCATTGATATGATTGCAGGCTCGGATGCCGATGTGTTGGTGGATTTGGCGCATAATCCTTTGCCATTTCAAGACAATACATTTGATACTATTTATTGTAATGATGTGATGGAGCATTTGCCCGATGTGATTGGCACCATGGAAGAGATTTACCGTATTGGTAAACCCGATGCCGATGTGTATATCGTTTCACCATCCATGAGTAGTGCCCATTATCACAACGACCCCACCCATTTACGAGCGTTTACCTCACGCAGCTTTGATTACTTTATCGAAGGCGAAAAACTATTCAAATATGGTTATTCTCATGCGCGATTCAAAAAAGAATCAGTAGTTTATGATAAAGAATCACGCAAAGACCGTAATTTTTATGACCGTTGGATGGCAGCATTTGCCACCAAACGTCCATTGCTTTATGAACATAGATTAGCCTTTATTTTTCCGCTTTGGGACATTAGTTTTCATTTAAAAGTAGATAAGGCCTCATGAAATCATGGTTGTGCCGTAAACGCTTAGAACATCATGCCAAAAAACAAGGTGTGAACCTTCAATTGCATGGTGTGGTTGATATGCCAAGCCTATCGTTTGATTTATATCAAGGTGGCTCTTGGCAGATGGCGCAAGGCTCACATATGGGTAAAGATGCCGTGATTATGTTGGGGCAACAGGCTAACTTTAGCATGGGCAAACAAAGCCTTGTTGGGCGTAGATTGCTGCTCAAAATGGTAGAAAGTGAACAAGGGTCAAGCATTCAGCTTGGCGAAAACTGTCGTTTAGAAGATGATATTAAATTGATTGCTTTTGGCAAAGGCAATATCGATATAGGCGATAATTGTTTTATCGGTTGGGGAAGCATGATTGCAGCCCATAAGCATATCAGTATTGGTGAGGGCACAGCCATTGCCGAATATGTATCTATTCGTGATCATAATCATGTGTCAAATCATACAAAAGCTGTACATTTATCTGGTATGGATATTAAACCTGTGCATATCGGTAAACATGTATGGATTGGTGCGAAAGTGACCATTATTGCAGGTGTTTCCATTGGTGATAACGCGGTGATTGGTGCCAATGCGGTGGTGACTAAAGATGTGCCAGCAGGCGCAAAAGTGGCTGGTGTGCCTGCCCGACCGATTGGATAATATGCCTTCATTGGTTGCCGTTGTTGGTGATGTTCAAGATGGTCGCACTGGTGGCGAGCAGTATGACGCACGGTTGATTGCAGCGGCAACAACGGCTGGTTTACAGGTGCAGCAAATTATATGGTCGGATAGTATCAGTGATACCTTGTTACGATTACCCATATTATGGCGCA
>JALSZC010000160.1 GCA_027059605.1 Ghiorsea sp.
GAATTAAGCTTTGAGCCGCGCTTTGCGCTGACTGATGAAGCTGATGGTTTGAGCTTGTTAAAGCAGTTGCTTGATGATGCGCATGTTTACCTTAAAGAAGGCGGGTTGTTGGTGTTGGAGTCTGGCTTGTGCGGTATGCCAGATACGCCAAACACGCTTATTAAACTTGAAGATTATCAAGATTTGGCAGGCAATTTCCGAGGTTCGGTATTTTGTAAGAACTGAAGCAAAGAAAGCTACCTATAAACTCTGCGGTTCAAAAAGTCTGATGATTCAAAGACATAAAAAAAGACGCTCGAATGAGCGTCTTTTAGAACCTTTTAATGGTACGGTTAGTTATCTACAGAGCAAGATAATTCTTCTTCAATTTTTCCAGCTTCTACTTCTTGAATAATTTTATGATAGTGCTCATTGACTGGGCAACCACAAGTATGTTCAGAAGTTGCATGCAAGCGAGCTTGTTCTATGTGCCATTGTGCCACTTTTAGATGTTGATCAACATTCATGTTTTTATACCTTCTTTTTAAAATTTATTGAGCAAACTCAACGTAGGCAAAGCCTACAGAAAAGTTTGATGAAATAAAACCACCTGAAACAAGTGTTTTTATTTGCTTAGCCGAAAATTTGGAAGTGCGTTGATGAGAACATCAAGAACAACATAGGAATTGAAAGTAATGTATTAATACGAGATGCCATCAATGCTTTTTTACCTGCTGCTGCTTTTTCATCGGCAGTTGCTTCTACCATACCAATCACTTTCTTTTGGTTTGGCCAAATGATAAATGTTACGTTGAACCACATGATAATAGCAAAAGTTGCTCCAATCATAATATCCATGCTGCCACCATGATTTAGTTTATCACCAAATAAACCTACCAATAGAATAGTACCGAAAAGCAATGTTGAGTGTGCACCCATGCGGAACCAGAATAATGCGCGGCGTACGATGCTACCTTCTTTAAAGATATCAGCTTTGGTTTCAGGTGTTACACCACCCAAAGATGGTACTTGTACAAAGTTGAAATAATACAATAAACCAATCCAGATAATACCTGATAAGACGTGGAAATAACGGGAAAAATCATAAGAATCGGGTAAAGAACCACCTGTTCCAATGGCTGCGCCTAAGATAATGGCTAGTAGAATAAAGCCTGCTATGATTGTTTTTTTGTGATCTGTTAAAAAGCCCATAATTTCTCCTTGAAATAAATATGTTTATCAGCCCACTATAGTTGATTTTACAGTTTTTATCCTCTTAAAGACTGTAAGGTTATTTTTAGGGGTACTTTATGATGTTTTCAATAGCTTGTGCCAAATCAGCATCACGCATTGAAATGCCCTTAGCTTCATACGTGATTAAGTTGATTTCAACGTAAGTTGCATATTGGTTATTTTTATAATGTTCAGGTGTTCTTTTTCTTTAAACGTTTGGCTTTGAAGAAGGCTCGTAACTGTTGGCTGCATTCGTCTTGTAAAATGCCTGATATGATTTGCGGCTGATGGTTTAGCCGAGTATCGGATAAGATTTGATAAAGTGAAGAAACAGCACCTGTTTTTTCATCATTTGCGCCATAAACAACTGTGCCAATACGTGCATGAATAATAGTGCCAGCACACATTAAGCATGGTTCTAGGGTGACATAGAGTGTGCTGTTTAATAAACGATAATTACCGATAGCGGCGGATGCTTTGCGTATCACTTCGATTTCAGCATGGCATGTTGCATCATGTTTGTTGATGGGTGCATTGTGTGCACTAAATACTTGCCCGTCTTCACAAGCCAATACTGCACCCACAGGCACTTCATCCATATCTGCTGCAAGTTGTGCCTGTGCTAAAGCAAGTTGCATATAATCTTCGTGGTTTGTGTTCATTTTAATGCTTGAGTTTGGGGTCAAACACGTCTCTTAAACCTTCGCCGAGAAGATTATAGCCCAAGACGGTAATCAAAATCGCTAAACCTGGGTAAACGGACAACCACCAAGCAATTTGAATATTATCTTTACCTTCGGTGAGCATATTGCCCCAAGATGCAGTGGGCGGCTGCACACCAAGCCCCAAAAATGATAAGCCTGATTCAATCAATACTGCACCTGCAATACCAAGCACGGCAGACACCAGCAACGGCCCCATGGCATTGGGCAACATATAAGACCAAACCATGCGTAAAGGTGGTGTGCCAATACTTTTTGCAGCCAAGACAAACTCACGCTCCCTTAAACTTAAAAACTCAGCACGAAGCAAACGGGTGACACCCATCCAAGAAGTTAAACCAATAATAATCATAATATTCCAAATAGATGGCTCTAAAAATGCAATGACTGCCAAAATCAGGAAGAAGGTGGGGAAACAAAGCACCATATCTGTCCAACGCATGATGATATTATCCCACATACCACCTGCATAACCTGCAATAGCCCCCAAAATCGTACCTACCAAAAGCGCAATACCCACAGCTACCAATCCGACCAGCAGTGAAATGCGCGCACCATACAAAAGTCTTGAAAACACATCGCGTCCTAAAGTATCCGTGCCACACCAGTGTTCGGCAGATGGCGGCAATAACATATCACGAATCACGATATGGTCAGGGTCATAGGGTGCAAGCCATGGCGCAAAAATTGCCACGATAGCGACAAAGGCAACAATCATTGCCCCTGCTAACATCAATGGGTTTTGTTTAAGCGTTTGTAGCAAGGTTTATAATACCTCAGCAGCGTATGCAGCTAA
>JALSZC010000161.1 GCA_027059605.1 Ghiorsea sp.
CAAGAAAAAAAGACAAAAAGAGTATACTGTCCCGATTTCATGATTTCGCTTACATTTTGCACTGTTTAATCATTGATGATAGGCATCAATCAGGGTGGTCGGGGTCATTATCTTGGTTGTTGGGTTTGCCATCACCATCACGGTCATCATCTTCATCGTCGGGGATACCATCGTGATCTATATCCCCGTTAGGATTTGCGTTATCGCCTGTACCCTGACCATTTCCATTGGTTCCACCGCCAGCATTACCACCACCATTATTTCCAGCAGGTGGGGTGATGACAGGGGGATTCGGGTCAATTACGGTGACAGGCATAGTTGCTGTCACCAATGTGGCATAAGGGTCGCTTACGCTGACGGATACATTGTAAGTCCCTGCCGATAGTTGAACCACAGGTTTGGCTCCTGTTGCCGAGCCAAACGCTCCGCTCCACAGATACGTATAGGTTGTACCGTAGGGGTCTTGCGGACCTGTAATATCAAGCTGCACATCACAGATGCCGCCCGTGCAACCAATTACCGAATAATTATCCGTGACATTAGGTGTCACAGGTTTTACAGGACCTATAACAGGCATAATTTTACCTGGGCCGTAAATAGTTTGGTTGTAAAACTCAGGTAGTTCCTGTTCTTCATCTTGAAAAACAGGTTCCTCTGTATCGCCACGAATATGTGCAATTGTAATTTGTGGTGGATAAGGGGATGTAAAAGAAAAGCCCGATAATGTTACTCCAGGTGAAAAGGCAGAAAAGAAATTAACCCAAGAAATAGCTAATAAACTTTTAGAATAAACAAAAGTTGGGTCAGATGCGGCTAAGCTACTAGGCTTATTTGGATAAGTGCCCTGAGACCTAGCCCACGGTGATGATTCACTTCCAGCAACAACGCTATATGGGTCTGATAATGTAACCTGAAATTGAACAATTTTTTGCCTGCTGCTTGGTAGAGATGTAATTGAATAGTTATATTGATAACCTTGAGTAACCTTGGTTACAGTAACACCAACTTGAACATCAACCTCATCTGCTGTGTGAACAGGGTTACCATCCAAATCAAACCAACTAGGTAAAACTTTAGCTTGAGCATTTAAGGAAAAAATAGTAATACATATAAAAATAAAAACTAATTTCATGACTATTTTCCTCTCCAGTTATTAAGGTTTGGCTTAAGATGAATGTGATTTTTGTGTAACCTAGCAACCCAATTCCCTATTAGCATTGGGTCACTTAAGATTATACTGTTAAGCTTTCGTTTAAGTGTTTTTCCATTTAAATTTGTAGGGTTAGTATTTAGTGGTGGTTTATTTTCTTTCAACGCAATATCGACATCCAAGCCCAATCTATGATTGCTATGAGGCTTGTAAGCCCAATCACCATTAACATCAAAAGCACCGCCAAATTTTAAGCTTGCATCATTGATGTATAATCCAGTGTTCCATTCTTTTGCATAAGCAAATAAGAGCTTATGCAAAAGGTTTTCTCGAAATGCCGTTAAATAACGGTTGCTTGTTCCAGTTGTTCCATTGCAGCCAGCAAGTTTGCCTAGGTTCCAAGGTGTAGCTGCACCATAATGATGACAAGTACCTCCAACAAAGGAGTGAACTATTCCTCCAAGAGGCAAAACAATTGGCACCAAACCTTGGGTTTTTGCTTCAATTGGTGGAGAAGTTGCAAATCCTTCACAACCATTTGATGAAACAATTGCATATAGTTGTTCTTGAGATGCAAACATAGAGGCGGTGTATATACTTGAATATTGTCCGTTTCCAAGGTTTTTGATTGCCTGCCATGTTCCTGTAGGCTTGGTTAAAGCATTGTTAGCATCTGTTGCGTGGTCATGACCACCATAAGTTTCCGCGCCTGAAATAGTCTCTACTCCCAATACAGTAAATTGAGCATTGGTAACAGGCTGGTTGTTGGGGTCTGTTACATTGATAGTGACCAATGTTTTATTTGCACCTGCTTTTTGCATCCATTTCCTCAAATTATTAAGTGTCGGCTCAACCACTATTTTCGCAGGTTTTATTGTCACATTCAACCCACCCGCAATCACATTTGCTGTGGCTGTTGCAGGCTGTTGGCTTGATGAGCCTGAATTGCTGGTGGCTGTAGCACTAAAGCTCAATGTAGAGCCTACTGGTTCAGACACTGCATAGCTAAATGGAATAGGAGCTGGCGCACCACCTGTGTATGTAAATGATTGTGTGCTTGCATCAGGTAAGGTTAATACCACCGTGCCGCTTTGACCAGAAGGGTCGTTGACTGTGAGTGAACCTGTTAATGTTTCGCAGCTAAAAACTTGTGTCTTATCAAGTGCAATATTCACGGTAGGGGAGCGTTTGATCTGAAAATTAAGCGTAGTAGTTGTCAGAGTACCATTGATTCTTCTTATTCTAATTTTTAAAGTATGGCTACCAATTAATTGAATAATCAATCAGGGTGGTCGGGGTCATTATCTTGGTTGTTGGGTTTGCCATCACCATCACGGTCATCATCTTCATCGTCGGGGATACCATCGTGATCTATATCCCCGTTAGGGTTTGCGCTATCGCCTGTACCTTGACCATTTCCATTGGTTCCACCGCCAGCATTACCACCATTGTTTCCAGCAGGTGGGGTGATGACAGGGGGATTCGGGTCAATTACGGTGACAGGCATAGTTGCTGTCACCAATGTGGCATAAGGGTCGCTTACGCTGACGGATACATTGTAAGTCCCTGCCGATAGTT
>JALSZC010000162.1 GCA_027059605.1 Ghiorsea sp.
AAATGTGGTGTGTCTTTGGTGACATCAGGTCCGGGTGCAACCAATGCTATTACAGGTCTTGCTGATTCCAATGCTGATTCGATTCCCAATGTGTGTTTTACAGGGCAAGTGCCATTGCCCATGATTGGTACGGATGCATTCCAAGAAGCTGATATTGTGGGTATCACCCGCTCTGCAACCAAACATAATTTCTTGGTGAAAAATGTTGAAGATTTAGCGTTGATTATTCGCCAAGCTTTTCATATTGCGACCACAGGTCGCCCGGGCTCTGTTGTGGTTGATATTCCTAAAGACTTGGGTTTTGCCAAGTGTGACTTTGTATGGCCTGAAGAAGTGAATATGCGTTCGTATCAGCCCAAAACATCAGGTCATGCAGGGCAAATCAAGAAGGCAGTTCGCGCCATGCTTAAGGCCAAACGCCCTATGCTTTATTCAGGTGGTGGCATCATGAATGCGCGTGGTTCAGCAGCTTTACTTAAGACTTTAGCGCACCAGTTGAATGCACCCGTCACCAACACTTTGATGGGTTTGGGCGGCATTCCTTTTGATGATAAACATTTCGTGGGCATGTTGGGTATGCATGGTACTTATGAAGCGAATATGGCAGTGTCCCATTGTGATTTGTTGGTGTCTATTGGTGCGCGTTTTGATGATAGGGTGACAGGTCGCCTCAATGCTTTTGCACCCGATGCCAAAGTGATTCATATTGATGTTGACCCAACATCCATTTCTAAAAATGTTGATGCTGATTTACCCATTGTGGGTGATGTTGGCATTGTTTTGCAGCAAATCCTTGATGAGTTAAGCCATCAAGGTGGTGTGCCTGATTTGGAAGCCTTAAAATTGTGGTGGCAGCAAATTGATGAATGGCGGGCTAAAGATTCATTGGGTTTTGAACAAAGTGAAGAAGGGCCAATCAAACCGCAAACAGTGATTCACAAAGTACATGAAATAACCAAAGGCAATGCCATTGTCACCACGGATGTGGGGCAACATCAAATGTGGGCAGCCCAGCATTATGGTTTTAAAGAGCCGCATAAGTTTCTCACATCTGGTGGTTTGGGAACCATGGGTTATGGCTTACCTGCGGCGGTGGGTGCTGCAATGGCTGCGCCTGATGAACCTATTGTGGTGTTTACAGGTGATGCATCCATTCAAATGTGTATCCAAGAGCTAGCAACAGCTTACCAATACCGTCAAAAAATCGTGGTTGTGCTACTGAACAATGCTTATATGGGCATGGTGAGACAGTGGCAAGAAATGTTCCATGAATCGCGATTCTCACACTCTTATTTTGATTCTTTGCCAGACTTTGCCAAGTTGGCAGAAGCTTATGGTGGTGTGGGTATCACGGTGGATACCTTGGATGAATTGGATAAAGCACTGGAAGTGGCTTTTGGTAGCCAAGAAAGCTTTGTGTTTATTGATGTTGCTGTGGCAAAAGAAGAAAATGTATTCCCAATGGTGCCAGCAGGGGCGGCATTGAATGAGATGGTGTTGGCATGATGAAGGAAAATCGTCTTTTTCCCCGATTTCAGCGTTGTGACAGCTTCTGTGATGCTCATGTATTATTTAAATACACTCCGCTTCTCGAAGCTGACTCGCCTTGCACTCGAACAAAAATCCTGATTTTCGTGGGTAAATGAAATGAGACATACAATTACAATTTTAGTTGAAAATGAGTTTGGTGTGCTTACACGCATTGCAGGTTTGTTTTCTGCACGCGGTTACAACATCGAAACCTTAAATGTTGCGCCTACCTTGGATGAAACAGTCAGTCGTTTAACCTTGGTCACTCATGGTGATGATAAAATCATTGAGCAAATCAAGAAGCAGCTTAACAAACTGATTCCTGTCATCAAAGTGGAAGATATTTCGCATATGGTTCATTTGGAACGTGGCATGTTAATGCTTAAGGTGATTGATGCAGGCGAATTGCTAAAAGCTGCGGAAGCGGCAGGTGCTAAAATTATAGACCATGAATCAGGCAACTATTTTATTGCAGAGTTTACAGGTTCTCCAGAAGATGTAGATACTTTCTTAGCCAGTGTTGATGCAGAATATATTATTGAAGCTTCGCGTACTGGGCCAGTGGGCATGCGCCGTGGCAGCAAAGGGTTTGTGGTTTAATCATGGCACAGATTATTGATGGTAAAGCTTTAGCTGCAAAACTCAAAGTTGATATGCAGATGGATGTGACCACTTTGGCACAAAAACACGGTCGGGCACCGGGTCTGGCTGTGATTCTTGTTGGGGATGACCCTGCATCGCATGTGTATGTTAAAAACAAAAAAATTGCTTGTGAGCAAGTGGGTATTGCCTCTTTTTCACATCAATTACCTGCTTCGACTACGCAAGAACATCTTTTGGGTTTGATTGCTGAATTAAACAACGACCCTAAAGTGGATGGTATTTTGGTTCAGTTGCCGCTTCCAGAGCATATTCATGCGGATAAAGTGTTGAATACTATTCAAGCCGATAAAGATGTGGATGGCTTTCACCCTTTTAATGTGGGTTGTTTGGCAGTGCGTCAGCCAGCACTTCGTTCCTGCACACCCTATGGTTGCATCAAACTGATTGAAACCACAGGTATTGATTTGCATGGTAAAGAAGCTGTGGTGGTTGGCGCATCCAATATTGTGGGTCGCCCAATGGCTTTGGAGCTATTGCTTGCAGGGGCTACAGTCACAGTATGCCATCGCTTTAC
>JALSZC010000163.1 GCA_027059605.1 Ghiorsea sp.
ACCTGTAATATCAAGCTGCACATCACAGATGCCGCCCGTGCAACCAATTACCGAATAATTATCCGTGACATTAGGTGTCACAGGTTTTACAGGACCTATAACAGGCATAATTTTACCTGGGCCGTAAGGGGTGTGCCTATCAAATGGAAATGAAATACTTTCATCATCTGGTTCTACATCGAATGCAGGGTCAGGGGTTAGTCCTTCGGCATAAGCAAAAGTCATACTTGGAGGGTATGGTGATGTGAATGTAAATCCAGAAAGCAAACCACTAGGAACTAATAACCTAGAATCCCCTTTAATCGGAGGAATTGCCCAGCCAATAAGTAGCATTTCTGGAGTGTAGACCAAATTAGGAAAATATTTATCCCTTAAAGGATCAACTGCTTTTGGGTATCCACCAGTCCCCCAAGGTGATGCTGTTGAGTTTAAAATTACCCCATCCACTGCGGGTAATTTTACTTGAAATGCCCATACATCTTGTAAGCTTGAAGGGGAGGACTGTAAAGAGTAACTATACTTATAGCCCTGTGGAACTTTTGTCACAGTAACAGTAATTTGAAGCGAAAACTCATCTGCTGTATGCACAGGGCTGCCTTTATCGTCGAATAGCCCTGGAAGGACTACCGCATAAAGCTGATTTGAAGTAAGTAGCCCAAATATGAATAGTAACTTTAATAAACTTCTCATCATTTCCTCCCTACCAAAAATAAACATGCAAATGTTTATTGAGTGTTTTCTTGCTGTGGATTTTATATGAAATGAATGGAGCCAAAGATTCAGGGTGAGTTTTTTCCAGAGCCTTAAAATTAGCCAAAACCGTCTCATTTGATGCTGTATTTGCCGTATCATAAAGTCTCATATCAATATCTATACCTCTTCGGTGGGTTTTATGATCTCTCTCCACCCATCGACCGTTGACATCAAACTTCCCACCAAATGGTAAGCTTGCATCGTTTATATAAAGCCCAGCACCATAGCTTAACGAATACAGCGTCATAAGATAACTCATAGTGTTATTTGTTTTTAGTGTTACCCAATGATTATTATCGGGTGTTGTAGGGTTGTTTTTATTGTTTGGACCATGATGAGCGACTGTTCCTCCAATGGCCACATGTGGTGCAGGAACTTGTAGCCAAGATAGCCCAAATATCTGTGCCGTTATGGGTGGAGATACAACATTTGCACTACAGCCTTGGAAGTCGACCTTGGCTCTAACTTTATCTTCTGAGGAAAACTCAGTTGCTGTGTATGTTGCTGTGTATAAGCCTTGACCTTTATCCGCAACTTTTGAAATTGACCCCAAAGGTCGAGTTGAAGTAGCAACGGTTGAAGTATCATGATTATGACCACCAAACTTTGTCGATACCCTTTCAACTGTAAGGGAAATGTTAGCTCCTACTACAGGGAGTCCGCTAGAGTCTTGTACATTAATGTTAAGCGGAGTGCTTCTTGCAGATAATTTTTGAGAACGTCTGCATTTTGGATTCTTAGCATCGGGACACCAATGTATATTTGGTTCAATAGATGTTTTTGTAGGAACGACAGTCACATTCAACCCACCCGCAATCACATTAGCTGTGGCCGTTGCGGATGCTGTTTGCCCTGCGGTTGTAGTTACGCTTGCGGTGAAGTTTAGCGTACTCCCCGCTGGATGCGCTCCCCCATCCAGATAACCATTCGGCAGACCAAAATCGGCAAAGGTGAGTGTAGCTGTTTTACCTGCAAAGGTTGCCGATGCAGTTGTTCCATCAGGGAAAGTAAGTGAAACCGTGCCGCCGTTGGGGGCAGGATCATTGGATGTGACGGTAATCTTTCCTATTTCAGTATCGCAAGGTGTAAGTGATGGTTTACCAAGATTTATCGAAATATTAGGCGTTGGGTTAGCTATGGTAAATTGATGTGTTGCTATTGCAATAACTGGACCAATAGCTCTCCCCCAACTAAGATACCAGCCAACGTAATAACAACCTGCAGCATACGTATCTTGAATAAAAACTGATGCTGTATGCACACTTCCTGGCTGCATGCCAGAGGTGTTTATAGGCACTGAAAAATTAAGCGTTTTACCCAAATCAGAGCTTGGATTAATTCCTCTGCTGTATCCCACTAATCCTATTTGACCTCTATCTACACCATCAATAGAATAATGAAGCGTGGCGTATTCACCACTCCAAAATATCCAGTCCCAATAGCTTGGTGAGAATACGGGTGGTGCAATTGAATAAAACCCACAATCTCTACCCGCATTACTAGGCACAGTATCTATTAACAAAACATAATTTCCTGTTATATTAAACGCAGTATTGGGTGCAACAACTGTTGGTGGAGATGGTATGATATTTACTTGACCTGTAGAGGCATAAGTGTTCCCTTGAAAAAAACATAACATTGACGACAATATAATAATACGCAGTAAAAACAACATCAGTTTCCCTCCTCCTCGCAAAACAACTCGGATATGGCATGTTAGTTGCGGGGGGGGGGTGAAAGTCAAGTGCTTTTATATTGCTCAATTAGGCTTGGGTGGAGCAAATATCAACTAAAAACATAGGAATTTTTAGCTGTGTGATTAGGTTATTGCCATGCTTTCAACTATAGATTTTAAACTGGCTGTCATTGATTTGGATAACACCCTATATGCTGCGGATAATGGTGTGTTTGCGCGTATGGATGAGAAGATGATAAGCTATATTCAGCGTGAGCT
>JALSZC010000164.1 GCA_027059605.1 Ghiorsea sp.
CCTCGCACCAAGGGTGAAGCATTAAGATACATGCCTAAAGTATTGTTCTGACCTGAAAAGCTCCACTGTTTCTCACCAGAAGCTGAAAAACGATAAACCCGATTATCCGTGGTTTGTACGACAAAATCATCACCAATAGCCACAGGTGTACCCGTCAAACCTGCAGTCAACTGTGTTTGCCATTGAATTTTGCCATGCACAGGGTCAATGCCATACAACATTCCTGCAATATCACCCAAAACCACAAGCTGGTTGGGTAGCGCCAATACACCTGAATCTGAAGGTGCTTGGATACGAATACGACGAATATCCCTACCATCCATATCATACACATGAACCCAACTATCTTGCGCACCCAACACAATATACGATTGCCCACCTGTATCAATCACGGCTGGTACACTTAAAGCAAGCGGCGCATTGGGTAAACGCTGATCAACATCAACTGACCAAGCAATGTGCAACTGTGCCGACGCATTGGCATGCATAGCACCCGCAACCGCCATCATACAAAGTACGAAAGCACGAAGTAACACTGACTTACTTCTCAAGACGCAAAGATGCTAACTCAGCTTCTAAATGGGTAACCAACTCACTGTCATTAGACACAGCATCCAATGCTTTTTGAATCAATGAAACCTTTTCCGCCTTATCTTCCGTTAAAGATGCAAGCAAAGCATAACGTGCTTGTTCATATTGTTTACCCAAGCGTTCAGACAATATTTCCTTTGCCTCAGCTTCTTTACCTTCAGTAATCAACAACTCTGCCAAATCTAAACGCGCTTGCCATATAAACTCAGGCGCAACTTTGGAAGCAATAAGTGAACGTAATAATTCTTGTTTTTCAGGCGTATCGCTCAACTTTATTTTTTGTAGCTTAGCCAACACAGCATAACCTGTATCTGCAAAATCCTTAGTCACCGTGTCCAAAAGGTTAGCTCGCTGTGCTTCATCTGCTGTATTCATTGCTTTCATATACAATAAAGCAGCTGAATTTTTCTCAGTTAATTGTTGTTCTTTCCACAATGAAACACCAACCAATGCCAACAGCAGCACAATAGCACCTGCAATCAACTGCTGTTGATTGTATTCCAACCAAGCGATGATTTTAGCACTTTGCATGTCTCGTTTTAATTCAACAAAATCAGTACCATCAATAATGCCCTCAACTGGAGCGTTTTCTTCTTTTTTCTTTTTCACCTGAAATACCTTGCCTATACCTTCATAAAATTGCAGCCACACGCTAAAGGGCAGATGACGAGTGTCAATTATTGTGCATCAAGCTGGACAATGCTTTATAGTTTAACGATTCGCCAAATAATCCAACTTACGCCAAATTGCATCATGAAACACTTCCGTAACCAAGGCTTTTGCCCCCGATTGTGCATGCAACACTGAACGCCTTGCCCAACAATGTTGGTAAACGCCTACAGACTTCACCTGTGTCACACTTAATCCCGAACGCGACAACAATAACCCTTGGTCAGACAATAAGTTTGCCAAAGGACGCTTGCCAGCCTCAAGCTCTGCCATCAGCTCCACAGGTAAAATATCCAAAGGCAACACTGATTCAGCATCAAACATGACTTCCCCACGTGATTTTAAGGAGACCTTACGTCGTAAACAGCGTTCTTGCGGTAAAACACCCAATAAATCAGCCTCAATGTCGCTGGCTGTGCTCATACCTTGATCATGCAACTGCACATCCAACTTTAAACCATATTTTTGCTCTAAAAAATTGGTTAATACATTGGTCACCCGCAATACGCGCATTTGCGTGGGTGTCATACGCTGCTTAAGTTCGGCTGAAAACTTAGAGTCTTGCCAAGCTTCTGTCCCTAATAAAGCTTTTATCATCACCCACTCGCACCTTGCGGCTTATAGCTCATCACCACAGCATCTTCTCTTGGTTTACTTGCGGTTTTTGCATAATATTTTGGTCGTACTGCAACTTCAGCGAAACCCAAAGCCTTATAAAAAGCCTGTGCGCCAAGGTTGGACATACGGACTTCTAATACCAACGCATCCATATCTTGTTTTGCTTGCATAAGCATATTCATCAACTGTTGTGCAATGCCTTGGCGGCGCATATCCGAGCGTACAGCCAACTGCATTACTTGTGTTTCAAATAAAATATCTTGGCTCAACACATAACCCAACAAGTCTTCATCTTGGTAACACACAAACAAATCATAACCCACTTGCAATGACTGTAACATCACTGTTTTAGACCATGCCTCATCAAACACTTGTCGATTCAGCGCAAATACCGCCTCAATATCATCAATATGACCTATTCGGTAGTCCAATGCCATGGCTTACTCGGGTGCTTCGATTTGTTCCTTCCAGTTGCATGTTTCACTGGCACAAACATGCTCAGTTCCATTTCGTTTGGTCACTTTGACTGTCACAAACGGTGCACCACATTTTGGACATGGTTTATCAATCGGTTTATTCCACAGGGCATGTTTGCATTTCGGATATTGTGAGCATGAATAAAACACTTTTCCTCTGCGTGATTTCTTCTCTAAAAATGTGCCTTTATTGCAAGTAGGGCAAGGTATGCCAGTATCCACAGGTTTTTCTAAAGGCTGAATATTTTTACACGCAGGGTAAGCTGAGCAACCCAAAAATTTACCATAACGCCCAGATTTAATAACCATAGGAGCATTACATTTTTCACATACTTGGTCAGA
>JALSZC010000165.1 GCA_027059605.1 Ghiorsea sp.
ACATAAGCGAGTGCTGCCTTTGCAACTTCTTCTTTCATTTCATCTTGTGTCATATCTATACTCCAGTAAGTTCACTTCTTTATTAATTAGGCAGCGCAGCTTACTATCAAAAAATAAAATCACCAATATACATGAGATTTAGAATGGTAAAGTATGAAGGGAGGGGTAACCATGGGTGTTAAAGAGAGTAAAAAAAGTGTCGTTTGTATTTTGTTGTTTGTGGGCTTCCTTTATTCAGTAATGACTGCAGAAGCAGGTAGTACAAGTATTCAAAAAAGTGAGAAGGGCGAGAAAACACCAGTTCAACAATTGATTTTTCCTGGTAGATTATTTCCGCTTGGGGGCAGTGCTTCGGAGAGGTTTCGACAACCAGTAGTGGTTGCAGATATAAACTTGGATGGAGTGCCTGACATCGTAACGATAATGCATGATGATAATAAAGATGGAGATTATAGAAGCCCCGACTACTTAAAAAAGGCTCATTTATATGATGTCAATGTGCTTTTGGGAAGCAAGGTCTCGCCAGGTGTTTTTTCTACACCTCAAACAATAGGACAAATAGATTCACCAACTTCTTTTGAAGTTGGGGATGTCAATGGTGATAAAATACCAGATATTATTATTACGAGAGAATATGCAAATATAAATTCGCCGGGGTCTAGGCAAAACACAGAAGAAAACTGGGATAATTATTTTCGTTCCTATCAATCAGAAATTATTGTTTTGATGTCAAAAAATTCAAATCAGATGATTTTCTCACCTAAGAGGGTTGCCCGAATAAACGGAAGGATGTCAGCAATTCAAACAGGTGACTTAAACGGGGATGGGAAATTAGACATTGGGGTGCTTGTTGCAGATTACTCCAAATATAAACGGTCTATTCCTGATAGTGTAAAAACCTATATTGGTGTTTTGTTTGCCAAACATAAGCAAAAAGGAAAATTTAAACCTTTGAAACGGGTGTTTTCAAGCAGTGGTGTGTCATCTTTAAGCATTGGTGACCTTAATCAAGATGATTTTGATGATATTGTTCTTACTATCACTAATAAACAAACACTTAAACCGAAAGGTAATATGTTGAAGGTGCTGTTTGCAAAAGCAAGTGGTGATAGTTTTGTAGAAGCAAATGAAACCACCTCTATGCAAGTTAGCCCATGGTTCGCGCAAGTGCGTATTCATGACATGAACCAAGATGGACTCAATGACTTGGTTATTACTGGGGGCAATCAAATGATTGGTCACGCTGTGTTTGCTCCAACGAGCGTTAATGTGTGGCTAGCGGACAAGAAAAATCCAGGTCAGTTTTTGTCTCCCATCAGTATTAATGAAGGAAGTGACGAAAAAAACGTTTTCTTTACTTTTGAAATCGCTGATATCAATAGGGATAGCTATGCGGATGTGGTGGTGTCTGCTGCAACGGAGAAGTATAAAGGGGGTGTTGTTCGGTATTACTTGGCGGATAAAAATAACCTTGGACACTTCTTGCTACCTCAAGATGTAGTTGGAGAGCCAAGGCAAACCATGGGGAGACGAGGTGTCGTTTCTCTTTCCGATGTTACAGGTGATGGTATTGTTGATGTTACAACAGTTGTTGCTGACTCCCATAGGGCTTATGTAAGCATTCTTGAAGGGAGAGACAAGGGAGAGCGAAGGTTTTACGCTTTTCAAGATTACCATGTAAGAAACCCTTTTGAAGAAGAACCGAGTTGGAGAAACTTGGAAGGGTTTCCTGATTTAGACGTTGATTGGGGAAGAGGAGTTAGTCTTCGTTTGTCGCAAGCAAAGAAGAAAAAGAAGACTTTTACAATACCGTTTAAGTGGGAATCTAGCGGAGACATAAAAGGAAATATTCAAGATACTGAATGGAACCAAATTCAGCAATTGTTAAGTAAAGTTAATCGTCCAAGCTCTGAAGATTTCCAAGGGGTGATGGATCCAGAAAAGCGCCATGTATCTTTTGATATGGGTTATTATCCAGGGGCAGTTGCGGACTTTAATGGTGATGGGCTGCTTGACTATGCAGAAGCAGACTCTAAAGAGGATGATTGGAACACGGTTAGTGTGTGGCTTAATGACTTTTACAATCCAAGCACATTTTTACCTTTTGAGAAGTATAAAATTGATGGAATAAGTTATACTTCGACAGTTAAAGCAGGGGATTTAAACCATGATGGTTTTGATGATGTGATTGTTTTGGGGCGTTGTGGCGAATTCGCGGTATTATGGGGAGGACGAAACGCATCAGGCAAGCTGTCTAAACCTCAGTATGTTGCAGAAGGTCATTGCATTAAAGATGTTATTCTCAAGGACTTAAATAATGATGGTTGGACTGATTTGATTGCTGTTGGTGTTGAAAGTATTTCTATGTTTCTTGCAGATTCAAGGCACCCCAAAAGCTTTCTTGAGGCTCAGTCGTTTATTCTTGAGAATCCAAGAAATAATGAGTTGCACATTAGTGTTGATGACTTGAATGGGGATGGTTTTGTTGACATTCTAGTATCTAGAAGTGGCAGAAATAACTATATGTCCACAGTAACAAAAAGATCCACTTGGATTTATTGGTCAGACCCCAATGGAACAAAATCTTTTAAAGAGGCTAAGTTTTTACAGTTGGACGGTGTCGAAAACAACGACAGAAATATTATTTTTACTGTTGAAGACTTAAATAGTGATGGTCGAAAAGATTTAATTGGG
>JALSZC010000166.1 GCA_027059605.1 Ghiorsea sp.
CCTGCAATCAAATAAGCCTTATCTTTCAATATCACGGTAAGTGCAACTCAAATCTAAGCATAGCAACTTTAGCCGCTTTTAAAGCAGGGTCGCCACTGGGATGTTGAATCCACTGAAAGGCAGGATGAATATTCAAATAATCTGTCACCGCCATATCATAGGTGATTTCCACCGTAGTTTCAGCAGATGTTAGCCCATTGATGCTCTGGTTGAGCGAACTAAAACCCGCGCGCGCAACGCCAATGCCAAATGTATCATCATGACGACTTGGAATAAGCCCGTGAATATGTGCCCCAAAGCCTAGGTATTGGCTAATTTCATTGCGATCCGATGGCGTAACCCCCAACTGCAAGAATACCCCCAAGTCATCATTCAACGCTTGGTCAACCACGGCATACATACCAAAATCAGAGCTATAAACTGCGCCATCGGGGGCAACTTTATCGGCTGTATGCTGCCATACCCCCAACTTATAAGCTGAGCCATGATTCAGTAATCCTGCTTCAGCAATCCACATCAACCCTTCTTTTGCTGCATCGACAGTGCGTGTTGCAGGGTCGCCATCGTATGCTGCCGCATGCAAATATAGATGTTCATCATGCACATCCAAGCGCACCGCATAACCTGCTTCTGGCCATAAAGATGTAGGCACATTGCCTGACATATCAGGGCCAACACCAAAGGATGAATTGAGAAATAATGAAGCATATTCTGAAACATAAAATTCTGAATTTAAATCATGTAAACCAAGTAAAATGGATATATTGTCATTGATGTCATGCTGATACCAAAATTGTTGTAAGCGTGTTCGATTACCATCTGCGATATTGCTCGCTGTTTGAACATCACCAATAAAAGAAGAAGGGTCTGTGCCATGGTTGACCAAGGTTTCTATAAACCATGTGCCACCCTGCCACCATCCAGATTGCTCGGTATCTATGGTAACCGCCATATCACCTGTACCCAAATAGGTAGAATCTTGTTTTAAACCACCACTAACATTGCTTACACCTTCACCGATATAGTGCATATCCAAGGCGATGCCGCTTTGCTCAGCATATACCAAATAGCTGTTGCTGAATAATAATAGTGACAGCAACAAGCTGCTTTTTAATTGCATTTTCTCTCCAGCGCCCGCCGCGCATAATTCATATTTACGAGACAGTAAGGAAAATAGATGCGTAGAAAATATGGAAAAAGAGATACTTTTAACATGTTTTCGACTGCGCCTCCATCCCCGAAGTGCATCGTATCTGCTTTAGGCCGGTCTCCTGGCTTGCCATCATCCTTCCTTATTCTATCTTCCCAAAGCTTACAGCTTCAGTGACGTATGAATAAAGTCGTCAGGCTCACAGTAGCGGGGGCTGCGTCGGACTAGATTGTTTAGAATCGCACCGAACTTCCCGTTTCACCCTCTGGTTGATATAACCATTGGGCACCTAAAAGCACGGCGAAGGCTAAAAGACGGGGTGAGGATGTCAAATATTTCCTTATCAGGATATATTATAGTGGGGCAACACTTTTTCGTTGTGTAGGTAAAGCGTGTAACAGTATGTGCTGCACGGCTTGAGGAGATTCTTCAATCAATAGCAAGAAACCACGTGTGGACAACATGGGTACGGGTGTTTTATCAACAGGCGGTGATATAAAAGGCACTTTTTGAAGTGTGTTCAAGTCTGCGGGTTCAGTGATAGGCATGACCATTTTAATATTTTGCCCAATTTGGGTGACAAAGGTGATTTTGATTTCAGGTGGGGGTAGGGCTGTGCCCACAAGGTTTTGCACTTGCCCTTCAATCACCAAAGCCAAACTGCCATCTTCACGTTTGAGCCATTGGCTTTGTACTGTATTGGCGATGATTTTCCAATCTCTATCTAAGATAGGGGCATCTTGGTTGATTTCTATGCTTACAGCGCGGGTTATGCTATTGAATTTCCAGTGTTCCCATTGCACGGCTATGCCTGTAAAGATTAAAGCCAAGAGAATAAGAATCATCCATAACCAGACTTGTTCTTTATTACCACGCATGCCTGATTGTATTAAGTCTTTTACACCAAATGTGGGCGCATGTTCTTCTTGTTTTTTAAAGACTTTAGCTGTTTCATTGCCTTCAACGATTTTATTGCCGTATGTATCAAATTCAGTGTTGCAGCGATGGCATACCAAAATGGCATTTTTAATAATCGCACCCACTTGATAAGCAGCATGGCATTCAGGACAAACTATACGCATAGGCGAACTCTGACAAAGTTTAACCAGCTTGCCTACTGACAGCATCACTTTGTGCAGCTACGCTTAGCCCATGAGCCAAGAAGAAACAATCATACACATGAGTAATTTGATGATGCGATATAAGACAGGAAAGGTCGCATTGTCGGGGTTAAATATGGATATTCCGCAAGGCAGCTTTGTCTATCTTGTGGGTGAGAGTGGGGCAGGCAAGTCCACCTTGCTGCGTATGTTGTATGGTGGTCTGCGCCCAACATCTGGGCAGTTAGAGGTGCAGGGTACGAGTATTCGAGGGGCAACGGATGCACAAGTTCGTGAGCTTAGGCAGCGCATTGGCATTATTTTTCAGGGTAATCGGTTATTGAATGCTCGCACCGTGTTTGAAAATGTGGCAATGCCGTTGCGGGTGCAAGGCTGGGATGCTGAGCGTTTATTGCCGCGTGTGAGAAAGGT
>JALSZC010000167.1 GCA_027059605.1 Ghiorsea sp.
TTTATTAAAAAATATTAATGGTTTCTTGGGAGCAATATCCGATGTCAGAACAATCTCAAACTGCAATAGTAGAACGTAATATTAGTAAGCTTACTGCCAATACAGTGGCGTTGGTTTTGGCAGGTGGGCGCGGCTCTAGGCTGAAAGCTTTAACGCAATGGCGTGCTAAACCTGCTGTGCCGTTTGGTGGTAAATTTCGTATTATTGATTTCCCTATGTCCAATTGTATTAATTCAGGTATTCGTCGTATATCCGTAATCACACAATATAAATCGCATTCCCTACAACGTCATTTACAGCGTGGCTGGGGTTTTATGTCGGGTCAGTTTGGTGAGTTTGTAGAAGTGCTTCCTGCCCAGCAACGTATGGGTGAGGGTTGGTACACGGGCACTGCTGATGCGGTGTATCAAAACTTGGATATTATCCGCCATTACAACCCTGAATATGTGGTCATTCTTGCGGGTGATCATATTTATAAAATGGACTATGGTAAAATGATTGCGGCTCATGCTGCCAAAGGTGCTGATATTACGGTGGGTTGTATTCCTGTACCACTAGAAGAAGCCAAAGCATTTGGCGTGATGGCGATTAATGATGAATCACGTATTGTAGAATTTGCTGAAAAACCCGATTCACCCAAACATATGCCAGGTGATGAAAGCCAAGCGCTTGCTTCCATGGGTATTTATGTGTTTAGTGCCCAATATTTACGTGAACGTTTGATTCAAGATGCCAAAGATGAGGCATCTACCCACGATTTTGGGCATGATCTTATTCCTCATGCTATTGAACATGCCAATGCATTTGCTTTCCCATTTTTAGATGCCAATACAGGTGCATCGGGTTATTGGAAAGATGTGGGCACAGTGGATTCGTATTGGGAAGCCAATATTAATTTGGCAGAAATTGAACCTGAATTGAATTTATATGATAATGATTGGCCCATTTGGACATATCAAGACCAACTACCACCCGCAAAATTTGCTTTTGATAGTGATGAACGCCGTGGCATGGCAGTGGATTCTATGATTTCAGGGGGCTGTTTGATTACGGGTTCAACCGTGCGCCGCTCTGTGTTGTTCTCCAATGTTCGGGTGCATTCATATAGCAATGTTGAAGACTCAGTGATTCTACCTGATGTGGAAATTCATCAAAATTGCACCATTAAACGTTGTGTGATTGATAAAGGTTCAGTGATTCCCGAAGGTACAGAAATTGGCGTGAACGCTGAAGATGATGCCAAACGTTTTTATGTGTCTGAAAAGGGCGTTGTTTTGGTTACCCCTGAAATGTTAGGTCAAAAAATGCATCAACTTTAGTTCGTCAAGTTTGAGCTTTAGGTCGCATGGTGGACGCTACACTATCCATCATGCAGCCTTGGGCTTTTGAATGCGTTAAATACAGTCACAAGGAATATTATGAGCCAACCATTATCCGTTATTTTTTACTGGCACATGCATCAGCCATTTTATCGTGAAGCTGATACTGGTCGTTATCATTTGCCGTGGGTTTACCTGCATGCCATGAAAGATTATACCGATATGGCAGAGATTTTATTGCAAATTCCTCATGCCAAAGCGGTGATGAATTATGTGCCTTCACTTACGCATCAAATTGAAGATTATGCAGTGCACTTGCGCGACTTTTTGGATGGTAAAACATCAGAAATCAATGACCCTCTATTGGCATCTTTGGCACAAGAACAAACCTTTGATAAAGCTTCTCGAAGCTATCTTTTAGAAACATGTTTTCGTTTGAACCATGAACGTAATATGCACCGTTACCCTGCATACGCTAACTTGTTTAACATGGTAGAACACGCTAAAAACACGAATACTATCGAATATTTGGGTGATAATTTCTTTGCTGATTTGGTCACTTGGTATCATCTGGCTTGGTTGGGTGAAACGGTGCGTCAAAACAACTTTGTTGCTCGCCGCCTAATTGAAAAAGCAGGTGCTTTTACAACTCAAGACCGTCGTGATTTACTCACACTTATCACAAGTCTGCTGGAAAACATTCCTGCTTTGCATCGCAAGCTGGTTGATTCAGGTAAACTAGAGCTTACCACCACACCTTATGCCCATCCCATCATGCCCTTGATGCTTGATTTTGAATCAGCACATCAAACTGTAGCTGATGCTTTGATTCCTGATGAGCCATACCCCGGTGGTGAAGAACGCGCGTTAGACCATATTCACAAAGCACAACAAAGCCACGAGCAAGTGTTTGGGCATCAAGCCAAAGGTTGCTGGCCTGCCGAAGGTGCGGTTTGTAATGATACCCTTGCTTTACTGGGGCAATCAGGTTTTGACTGGTGTGCCACAGGTGAAGCGGTATTGCATCATTCACTCAAATACAATTTACGCGAGCAACAAGGCAATCGTGACTTATACCATCCTTGGTTGGTGGGTGAAGATGATAAACAAATCACATGTTTCTTCCGTGATGATAGGTTGTCTGACTTATTAGGCTTTGAATATGCCAAGTGGGACACCCAAGATGCCATCAATAATTTTATGCATGAATTGGCAGGTATTCGTCATCGCACCCAAGGTATGGAGGCTCCTGTGGTTGCCATCATCATGGATGGAGAGAATGCTTGGGAACATTACCATGAGAATGCATTGCCCTTCTTAACCAAGCTTTATCAGGCAGTGATTGAACA
>JALSZC010000168.1 GCA_027059605.1 Ghiorsea sp.
TAGAAAACAGCGTTATAAATATTGCCAAACAAAAATTGGGTGCAGGAAAACTCAAAGGTAAAACCTTCCGTGTTCGTTTACTCAACGGCTTATAGCCAACCCGTGCATTCGCATTTGAATTCTTTGGTATATGTCGTGCGTCTCCTGTGACTCATAAAGTAACCCTGCATAATTACTGAACCGCTACAGTACTACCGGCGCTAAAGCACCTCACTTCTGCGTTCAAAAACATCCATCATTGAACAGCATAAGTAAAGCTTCCATCAGGGTTCGCTGTCACAATAATATTCGCCACATGTGCTGGGCGAGCATCCCCTGCACTTCCCTTTGGCACAGGTAAACTTTTATTGTAACTGTAAAGACCACCATCATCCGTAGCAATGGTAACGGTTACATTTTCAGGTCTTGCTGTACCACTATAATAATTCACACCTATATCATACGTGCCTGCCTGAATAGTGCTGCAGGAAACATAATAATGTTCAGGCCCATAACCCCAAGTGTTATCTATATCCAAGAAGCCATTCAACCCCTGCTTAGCGGCATAATACACATGCGAGCCACTCGGTTCAAAAGCATGCAAATCTATATCTGTTGTGCTCGCCCAACGAAGTGTGACTGTAATAGGACCTGTATTGGTTACCGTTTGCACTGGAAAAGTGAGCAAAGAAATTGTCTGAACAATATGCCCCATGATTCTGCCTCGGGTATAAGATCCAGCCAAATACCACTGCACAAAATTATGACCACGGCTTGCATTCAACCAAGCCGCATAACCCAGTTCCACAAATGTAGGGGAAACCTGCGTGGAATAAGGAAGCAGATTATAAGGCTGCCAACTTACAGGGTCTGATGCAGCAAGCTTTCCAGGGATTAATGCCATAACCCCATCCTCAGGCACGGTGGTGTATGGGCCTCCACTCGCCACATAACTTGCAGGCGTAGCCACCTGAACATTGTCTATATTTGCACCATATTGAGCCGCCAAAAGTGTGTATACTGCATTAGCATAAAAATTTCCTTGCGAATGCGATACAATCAATACCCGTTTACCTTCTCCCAAAAGATATTTATACCCTTTAAACTGAGTTCCCTGTGCTGCTGCTAAAGGTGTACCGTTCAACATAGCCTGAAGGTCAGTATCATTCGCATAAGTAAGTGCAGTCTGCAAAACTTCCATATTCGTCATAGCATCCTGAAACCATTGTGGCGCAGCCTGAATGCCCGCTAACCAATGCCAAAAGTTGGTGGATAAGCCACCCCCATGTTGAATGTACACTTCATAAAGCTGATCAATACCTGTTAAAACTCCTGTTACCGTATTGGCATTGGCTCCACGATCATCAGCATATGCCAAATGAAATTCAAGTTCATTTGCAGCAATTTGAGAGTTGGGAAGTGTCTGCAAATAAGAACTCAATTCTATCACAAGGCTATTTTTAGAACGGTCTGCCGCACTCCAAGAGTTAAACATACCATTACTATATACAACTGCTGTCTTCTTTTGGCATAAGGCGGCATTCGCTTCAAAGCCAAAGCTGAAAAATAACATTATAACCAAAGCACTAAATAATCGCATATCCACCCTCCTCAATTCGGCATCGCATCAGGGTTGAACTTACATCCCTGCTTCCACTGGCTGTAGGACAAGCCCTGATACATTCTACCGCTCAAATGATGATTGGCTTGCAAATACGCTCGCGTCCGCGCATCGGTATTCATCATCTGAGCTTCTAGGAAACTTCCTGCATCATATGCCTTTCTTTGAAGAATATAGCCTAAACAAGCATTAGAGTTTTGCATCAACCTAGCCGCATCATAGATTTGTGTCGGATTGGCTGCATTCAGGATAAACCGTTGATAGTCTTGCGCCAGTTGCCGTAAAGCAGCCCTTGTTTTCTGCGAATTGGGGTATGTCAAAGCAATCCACCGCTGCACATCATCACGCACACCATCATTATCCGAATCAATGCCTGCCAAAGTTGCTTTGCCTGCTGCACCTGGGTCAGGTGGTAAGTTGGCGAAGATAGAATTATCGGTCACTGTCACCAATTGTGTTGCCATAGCAGTATTGCCATTCGCATCTGTCGCTGTCCAAGTCACGGTGGTGTTACCCACTGGGAATTTGGCTGGTGCATCATTTGTAATCGTTATGGGCGTGAAGACATCGGTTGCTGTGGCTTGTCCGATATTTATGGCAACCGCATACCCATCTTGGGAAACCCCTGATGCTGCCGCTGGCGGTGTTAGCATAGGTGGTGTGGTATCTTGCACGGTGACTTGCTGAATTGCTGTCGCTGTGTTCCCCGCAGTATCGGTTGCCGTCCAAATCACGCTTGTGACACCCAAAAGAAATGTTGCAGGGGCATTGTTTGTCGGTGTAATTACACCATCCACAATATCAGTTGCCGTGACGACACCAAGATTAACTGGCATCTGCGGTGCGGTTGCTTCAATGATAATCACTGCTTGCTGGATATTGATAGTGGGTGGCGTGGTATCTGTGACCGTAACGGTTTGTGTTGTAGTTGCCACATTACCATAAATATCTGTGGCCGTGTATGTCACGATGGTTGTGCCAACAGGGAATGTTACAGGGGCATTGTTGGTCACGGTCACCGAATTGCCTAAACTGTCTGTTGCCGTAACAGTTCCAAGAG
>JALSZC010000169.1 GCA_027059605.1 Ghiorsea sp.
TGACAGGCGTTTGTTTATCTTTTCCTTGTTGGTCATCTTGCTTTTGTTTCGCCTGCGCTGCTTTGCTTTGTTGCTTATCTTGCTGACCCTCTGGTTTCTGCTGCTCTTGGGCTTGCATATCTTGCTTGGACTTATCTTGCCCTTGTTTATTTTGCTGCCCTTGCTGTGGTTTATTCTGTTTTGATTTATTTGATTTGTTCTGTTCTAACTTATTTTGTGATGATTGCGTATCACCTGATTGCCCGCCTTGCTGCTGGTTGGACTGCCCTTGCTTGGACTGCTCTTGTTGAGAAGATTGGTCTTGCTGTTTTTTCCCCTGCTGACCTTGCTTGGATTCATCTTTCTTCTTCTCTTTATCCTTACCTTTGTCTCCATCTTTATTTTTCTGCTGTTGTTTTTGTTGTGCTTTTAACTTCTCAAGCAAAGCTTTATTGGCTTGCGCATCAGTATGATTAGGATTGATGTCCAAAGCATGCTGATAAGCAGCAATCGCTTCATCCAACTTTCCTGCATGTGCCAAAGCATTGCCCTGATTATACCAATCATCTGCATTGGGTTGTTTGATATGCTTAAACGCATCGATTGCAGCTTGATAGTCCTTATTGCGATAAGCTGCTGCTGCTTTCCAGGCAGGATTTTCAAAGGTTTGATATGCCTTAGCATAATCCTTTTGCAACATCAGTTGTTCTGCCTGATGGTTGGGTGTTTGCCATAAATCTTGCCACACGCCTGCTTGTGATGATGTAGGCTGCCAAAGCACAAAACACAGTACCAACAACGCACCTCGGCGAAACAACAATACAAACAAAGGAATCGCCAACAGCAATAACCAATGCCCCTCTTCCTGCCAAACATCAAAACTTGCATCGCTTTGTTGCTTACTGGCTGCAAAACGCTCTTGTATGGAAGCTTGTGTAAGCATACGAATATCCGAATCATCAATGCTTAATCTATGGTATGCCCCTTGCCCAAGCAGTGCCAAGCGTTGTAATTTCTGTTCATCAAGCTTGGCAATCACAATGCGCCCTGCCGCATCACTGATAAAACCACCACCTGCCTGCGGAATCGGTGCGCCATCTGGTGTGCCAACACCTATCACATGCACGCTAAAACCCGCTTGTGTGACCTGCTCAAGCATAGCTTGTGAATACATATCCGAATCGGTCATCACCAAAATTTGACCATGCTGCACGGATGCTTGTTTAAAAAGTGTGCTCGCTTTGGCAAGCCCTGCATCAATATCGCCACCTTGCACAGGCATAATATCCGTGGTCAAGCCTTGAAGCTGCGACAAAATGGTTGCGTTATCATCGGTCAGTGGTGTCACAACAAATGCTGAACCTGCAAACACCACCAATGCCGTTTGCCCCTCTTTGCGCTGGTGCAAAAGGTCGGTCAATTTTTGTTTGGCTCGGGTTAATCGGTCGGGCTTGATGTCTTGGGCATTCATGGATGCTGATAAATCCAACACCACCACCAAAGCTGAGTCCTCGCTGTAAATAGGCTGTGGAAGTTTTTGCCATGCAGGTGCTGCCAATGCGCCTACCATGAGCGTGAGCAATATGCCTAAGCCCCACACCCCTGTTTTGGAAGCCACACGAGGTTTGCCTGCTTGCAAATATGCCAACAGTTCAGGTGCAACAAGTTTTTGCCACGCACCCATGCCTGTTTGTTGATTGCGTGCATACCATAATGCCAAGGCAGGGATAAGCAGCAGCCACATCCAAGGGCGCAAAAAATGAAAGTCATGAAGTATATGCATATTTAACGCCACTTCCTCAAAGCCAACATAAGCAACAATAAAGCAAAACTTAGCACCAGTGGATAGACCAATAATGAACGTACAGGTCGAAACGTTTTGCTATCTCTTGCCACGGGCTCTAGCTTATCTATCAAAGCGTAAATCTTTTGCAAACCTTGGGTATCCTTGGCTCTGAAATATTTACCCCCTGTCTCATCAGCAATATTTTGCAGCATAGCTTCATCCAAATCAGCAGAAGGATTGACCATTTGTGTGCCAAAAAATGAACGCACAGCCATGCTATCCGCACCCATGCCAATGGTATAAATGCGCAAACCAATGTTTTTTGCCAATTTCACTGCTTCTTCAGGCTTGAGTGCGCCTGCGGTGTTCACCCCATCGGTAAGTAATATCAACACCAAGTCCGATGCATTTTTCACATGCTGCAAACGTTTCACCGCTAAGCCAATCGCATCACCAATAGCTGTTTCTTTACCCGCTAGACCAATCACCGCTTCACTTAAAAATTGGTTTACTGTTTTGCGGTCAAACGTAAGCGGTGCTTGCAAATACGCTTGTGCACCAAACAAAATCAACCCCACACGATCGCCTTCACGCCGTGCAATAAAATCTTTAGCAATCACTTTGGTCGCCGTAAGCCTGTCCACAGGTTGACCCGAAAGCTCAAAATCTCGGGTTTGCATACTGCCAGACAAATCAATCGCCAACATCAAATCCCTACCGCTACGCGATAACTCCACAGGCTCACCCAACCATTGCGGACGTGCTGCTGCCAACAACAAAAACAACCATGCCAACCATAATAAGAGCTGGTATTTACCATGTTTATTAGGGCTGGTTTGCGTTTGGCTTATATCACGCAAATCATCGGCAAATGGCATAAACAAACCTGCTTGCACCACTTCATCTTGTTGCTTTGTCGCAAACCAACGCTGCACCAACCAAGGCACTGGCAAAAGCAACAATATCCACCACCATAAAAGCTCAAACATGACGATTCACTTCCTTCAGCCATGCTTGAACTAGCTCACACAACGCTTGGGCTTGCTGTTCGTCCATATCACTTTCAGCTTGATATGCCCCATGCAATAATGCATCGGCAAAAGGTTGCTCGGCAAATGAAGGCGAAGGTTTATCTTGCCACATACTGTCTAAAAACTTGAGCCAATCCTTACCAATCAAACCTGCCGTTGCTTGTTCAGGAAACACAGTTAATGCCACTCGGCGCAACAGTGTATTGATGTCTGCCACTAAAGTTTGCGCTTGATGATGCGCTGCATAAGCATCACATATGCGTTGGTATTCAACATGAATAGCTAGATTAAGCGCACGTTTCTTACGCCATACTTGCCACTTTTTCCATAGTTTAGGCACCACAAACAACAATACCACCAGCAAAAACACCAACAACATCCACCAGCCCATAGCCAAATCCCACCAAGGGCTTGGTGCGGGCAAATGAATATCTTTAAGTTGCTGTAAAGGGTCTTGATTCATCGCAATCTCAATTTTTGGGCAAGTGCCCCTGTCACGTCATCATCGGTGTGCAGCGTAATATGCGTGATACCATACTTGATTTGTAATGCATCCAACTTGGCTTGATGCGCATCAAAATGGGCTTGCCATTGTTGGCGTAGTTGTGCTGTGGCTTGAATATAAAAATACTGTTGCCCATCAAACACAGGGTATGTTCCTGCTTGTGGAAATGTTTGTTCCAGTTTATCCACCACTGAAATCAGCACCACATCATTGTGCCGCGCCAGTTGCGCCAAATCCGCAGTGGCTTGCTCAGTCAACCCACGAAAATCACTTAAAATATAAATCAAACTGCCATGTTTACTTGTATAACGTAGCTTGCGAGTTAATGCATCTAAAGAGGGTTGTGTAGCCGTTTGTGGCGTGTGTTGCCAAGCAGGGTGTTGACTGCATTGGTTTAAAAGTGACAACACGCCTCTTTTGCCTCGCATGGGTTTGATTTCAGCGTGACTTTCACCTGAAAAAATCATGCCACCCAAGCGGTCGCCATGCCCAATACCATGCCATGCTAACAATGCTGCAGCCTGTGTTGCTACTACCGATTTAAGCGCACCTTGCGTGGCAAAAAACATACTGTTTCTATAATCCAAGCATACCAACACAGGGCGTTCTCGTTCTTCCCTGTAAAGCTTCACATGGGTCACGCCTTTACGTGCTGTAACCTTCCAATCAATACTGCCTACATCATCACCAGGTTGATAAACACGCACTTCATCAAACTCCATACCACGCCCACGCAAGCGCGACACATGCGCACCACTCATGGCAGCACGAATATACTTTCGCCGCACCGCCAGTGATGCCGCTTGATGCTGCATAGCAATCAGTTCTGATAATTCAATATGTGTAGCTGACATGGCTAGTTCAGTCCCCTATGAAGGAAATTAAGGAACAGCAACTTCTGAAATCAATTGATGAATCACATCATCGGTGGTCAACCCCGATGCTTCGGCTTCATAATTTAGCAATAAGCGATGGCGCAACACATCCAATGCCATGCTTTGAATATCTTCAGGGGCAACAAAATCTCGTCCATCCAACCAAGCATGAGCTCTGGCACATCTATCCAAAGCAATGGTTGCCCTAGGACTTGCACCATATTGCAAATGTTTGACCACACCTGTTTGCGTATGATTGGCTCGGGTCGCCATCATCAATTGCACGATATAAGTCTCAAGCTGTGGTGCAACATGGATGTTTAATACTTCTTGCCGTGCTTGGAAAAGCGTATCTTGATTGAGCAATACTTCCGACTTTTTCGGTTTTTCACTGGCTTCAGCACGAGACAACTGCAAAATCTTTTGCTCAGATGCTGCATCAGGATAATCAATGGTTACATGCAATAAGAAACGATCAAGTTGGGCTTCTGGCAGTGGATATGTGCCCTCTTGCTCAATGGGGTTTTGCGTTGCCATCACCAAAAACAAATCGGGCAATGGATAACTGGTGCGCCCCACCGTAATTTGTCGCTCTGCCATGGCTTCAAGCAATGCTGCTTGTACTTTGGCTGGCGCACGATTGATTTCATCGGCAAGCACAAGGTTGTGAAATAGTGGTCCTTTTTGGAAATGAAAACTACCGTCTTGTGGGCGATAAATTTCCACCCCAGTCAAATCGGAGGGCAGTAAATCAGGGGTAAACTGAACCCGATGAAAATCACCTTCAATATGTTCAGAAAGCACATGAATGGCTCGCGTCTTGGCAAGACCGGGTGCGCCTTCCACCAATAAATGCCCATCGGCGAGCAAAGCAATCAACAACCGATTGGTCAAATGTGATTGTCCGATAATTTGTTGTTCAATACTGCCCTGTAATGCTGAAAAAACTTGCTGTGCGCTCATGCTTACCCCACGAATGATGTTATGTATATTGTATAAGCCGAAGCCAAAGCATATTCAAGGGAAGATGAACGTAAGATGATGTTAAGTTATCTCTTGGATGATGGCATCAAATGTTAAGGCTTGCTGCTCACCTGTATTTAGATTTTTTAACATAAGTTTATTAGCTTTCATCTCATCTTCGCCAATGGTGACGACAAACTTTACACCTTCGCGGTCTGCCATTTTAAACTGTCGTTTAGCACTTCCGCCACCGCAATGAATCACGGATAACCCTGCTTCACGCAGTTTAGCTGCTTGTTGTAAGGCATACCCCGATACCGCATCACCCAATGCGACCACAGCAACATCAGGTTGCTTTGCTTCTCTATCAGGCAGCAACATTTCCAAACGCTCTATGCCTGCGGCAAAACCAATGGCAGGCGTGGTAGGGCCGCCCAAAGACTCAACCAATCCGTCATAACGTCCGCCCGCCAACACTGTGCCTTGCGCACCCAATTGGTCGGTGATGAACTCAAATGCTGTGCGATTATAATAATCCAAGCCGCGAACAATGCGCGGATTGATAGTATATTGAACATTTAATGCGTTTAAGCCTGATTGAAGCCCTGAAAAGTGGGTTTCGCAGCCTTCACACAAATGATTCACCATTTCAGGTGCATCCGTCAGTGCTGCTTGGCAAGTTTTGACTTTACAATCAAGCACCCGCATAGGGTTGCTATGCATACGCTCATGACAAGTTTCACAAAGTTGTGATTTTTGTTGCTCCAAAAAGCTGATTAAAACTTCACGATATACTGGGCGACATGTTGTACAGCCCAAAGAATTGATTTCAAGGCGTGTTTGTTCAATACCCAATGTATCTAAAAAACGCTGTGCCATGGCTAAAACTTCTGCATCTTCAACGGCTGCTGATGCCCCAAAAAACTCCGCACCAATTTGTTGAAACTGACGCAAGCGTCCTTTTTGTGGACGCTCTCTGCGAAACATGGGACCCATATAAAACCAGCGTTGTGCCCCAGCTCTGGTTAAGCCTGCTTGTAAATAAGCACGCACCGCACCTGCGGTACCTTCAGGGCGCAAGCAAATATGGTCGCCACCTTGGTCTTCAAATGCATACATTTCTTTGGATACAATATCGGTTTTTTCGCCTACCGAGCGTACAAATAAAGCCGTTGGCTCTAAGATAGGCAAACGAACTTCAGCAAAGGCATACGATGAAAATACATATCTAGCCACGTCTTCAATGTATCGCCATTTGCTAACTTGCGCAGGCAATCCATCGTGAATACCGCGAATACTTTGTAACTTTTGCTTTGCCATGATGAATTACCCGTTATGATTCTTAATCGTATAGTATTTGCCGCAAACTATACGCCAAACACCGACAATCAACAAAAGGGACGTTATGCCAGAAAGAATTGATGCTTTAATCACCCTCATTGCCGTGTTGAACGAAAATGATGATGTTTTACTCTTAAAACGAAAACCTGATGTACATTGCCCTGATGTTTGGTCTTTCCCTGGCGGAAAAATAAAAGCTTCAGAAACACCTTTAGATGCATCCATCCGCGAACTTAAAGAAGAAACAGGTCTTAAAGGTAGGTTGTGGCGGCATATTGGGAAACATCAACATACTTATGAAGATCGACACCTTGCTTTTTACTTTTTCTTTTGCCGCACAGCCAAAAACATAAAAAAAGACACCACGCTACATGCTGAAAGCGCATATATGTGGTGCCCATTATCTGAATTACCTAAGCAAACCATGCCTGAAGCAAATCAGGCATTGGTTACCATGCTTTTAGATTGTTATCATGAGGGTTTGTGCCCTATTCCATAGCCCCTGTTTCAACTTTACGGAAACCAGCCTTACGAAACAAAGGTTCACACTGCAAAGTATCACCCTGTAATAATACAATACTTTTCGTTTCAGGGTGTTTATACACCAATGGTTTTCCACTGCTTGCACAAGATGCAAGTAGTGCTGCCATGCCAACCAATATGAACAAACGTTTTGTTTTCATAAACTATCTCCTTAAGAACAAATACTACTCAAGCGTATGCTATCACAAAACATGCGTCAACCACTCACCACCTGAGCACGACCTGCTACTTTTGCTTGATACAAACGTTTGTCTGCAATGCCAAGAAGTACATCCAGCATCTCCTTTACTGACAAATGTTCATCCAACTCTTCAAAAGAAGCCACACCTGCAGAAAAACTCACTTCCACTTCTATACTACCGCAATGTACAGGGGATTTTTGAACAACACCCAAGCTTTTTTCTGCAACATTTACGGCTGTTTTTTTATCTGTATGCGGCAACAACACCAAAAACTCTTCACCACCCCAACGCGCAAGTGTATCCGTGGCTCTAAGGTTGGCTTTAATTCGCGCACTAACAACACGCAACACTTCATCGCCTGCAGCATGACCAAACTTATCATTGACTTGCTTAAAATTATCCAAATCTATCATCATCACCGAACAGGCAATGCCATAACGCTTACAACGCCCAACTTCCAACTGCAATTGCTCCAACATATAACGGCGGTTAACGAGATTGGTTAATACATCATGGGTTGCCTGAAACTCCAAATTATTTTTGGTTTCTTTTAAGTCTGTCACCATGCGCCACATAAAACGTGAAGCCGCTCCACCAATCACCCCGCCCACGCCCAAAATACTAGCTGCAACTTCTTCAACCATTTCATTGCCTGTAAGATTAAATACCAAACAAGGTGCTGATGCCAACAGGGCTTCCTCAACATCTGTGTAGGTTTTAATACCAAACTCTTTGGCTAATATCATACCTGGTGCCTGTTCATCGACATCAACCACAGCAATAATGCGCATTAAACCTTCATCTTGAAAGGTTCGTACCATTGCCGCTCCATCACGCCCAGCACCCAAAACCACGACACGGCTAGGGTCGTCACGCAAGTGTTTTAAGCTGTCAACGGAGTTCAATGTTGTCATGGTAATCTCCTTAAGCATATTTTGTACCAAAAATGCCAAGATAACGCTATCCTTCGCCCATGAGTTTAGATAATAAAAAGAAACGCGAACTAAAAGCACAAGCACACCACCTTAAAGTGATTATTCAAGTTGGGCAACATGGTGTATCTGAGAATTTAATTGCAGAAACCAATAATGCTTTAGATATTCATGAATTAATTAAAGTACAAATCCAAAGTGATGATAGGGATGAACGTACTGCAGCCGCTACATTACTGGCACAGAAAACAAACGCTGAACTGGTTCAGAAAATAGGTAAAATCTTTGTTTTCTACCGTAAGAAGAAGGATGATAAATCATTGTGAGTGGTGCAGACCAAATCAAAGATGCTTTAATGCAAACTTTTTCACCAACACATCTTAAAATCACCGACGAATCTCATCTGCATGCAGGGCATGAAGGTGCCAAAAGTGGTGGTGGGCATTATGTAGTGCATATTGTGGACAAGGCGTTTGCAGGTAAAAATAAAGTACAGCGTCATCGTATGGTCAATGACGCAACCCAACATTTGTTTCCATCAGTGATTCACGCCTTAAGCATCACAGCCCAAACACCTGACGAAGCCTCATGAGCAACGCCAAACTTCTCATTTCAGGCTCTGAACATCATGCCGATATGTTGTATATATCTGGCTTGTTTGTGCCCGATGCATTTATCGTGATTGGCTTAGAAAATGGCAACACAACAACTTGGCATGGTTTATTATCACCCCTAGAAGTGGATAGAGCCAAGGTTCAATCCAAACTGGATGAAGTACACTTGGATACAATTTGGCATGATAAAGCCAAAAGCAATGGTTGGCAGCGTAGCTTAAGCACCGCAGCCGCTGCCTTTTTACAAGCACATGATGTTCAAACCATTACAGTGCCTGCCGATTTTCCTTATTTGTATGCCCAAGAATTGATAAGCCTAGGGTTTGATGTATCACCTAGCCCTGCAAGTTTATTTCCTGAACGTGTCATTAAATCTGAAGCTGAAATTATACAACTCACCCATGCTGAAAAACTAACTGCACAGAGCATGTTGCAAGCTGAACAGTTTCTTGCCGCATGTAATATTAACAATGATAGTTTGGTTACTTTCCCGAGTGACCATGAACGTGCTGGTGAAGTCGTCACGTCTGAAGCTATTCGCGCCGTGATTGAAACCTTCCTTATTGGGCAAGGTGCAGTGCCCTCGCATACGATTGTGGCTTGCGGCAAACAATCTGCTGACCCACATGATATGGGTTCAGGTATCATTTCTGCAAACCAACCCATTATTATTGATATTTTCCCCCGCTTGGTTACATCTGGTTATTGGGGAGATATGACTCGCACCTATGTTAAAGGCAAGGCATCCAGTGAACTCAAACACATGTATCAAACTGTATTGGAAGGACAAGATATGGGGTTAAACATGGTGCAAGCAGGCATCAATACAGCAAATATTCACAACAGCATCACCGCCCACTTTGATGCCCAAGGTTTCAAAACTGGCGTGGTCAACGGCAAGCAGGCTGGCTTCTTTCATGGTACAGGACATGGCGTTGGTTTAGATATTCACGAAGCACCGCGTGTATCCAGCAATGGTGCAACCTTAGAAGAGCGCATGGTGATTACCATTGAACCAGGTTTATACTATGAACATATTGGCGGGGTTCGCTTGGAAGATTTGGTGGTTGTTCGCGAGAATGGATGCGATAATCTTACCAACTTTCATCGTACTTTAGAGCTTGGCTAACCTCGACTTTTAAGAACTTATTTTGACCAAGCTGGGTCTGAAGCATCCATGTTTTGTGGTGTAATACGTCTAGCTTCACCACCCCAAATCGGTACATTGTAAATATGTTTTCGACCACCTTCATCAGCAGAGTATAAAATCATTTGCCCATTGGGTGACCATGCTGGTGACTCTATGCGATTCCCTGTTGCCAAATAACGTAGCCCCGTACCATCAATATGTACTGTCGCAATCGCATACTCCCAATTTTTCTTGGTGACAAAAGCGATTCTATCACCAATGGGAGCCCAGACAGGCGAAGTGTTATAGTTGCCACGCAAGCTAATACGCTTTGCTTTACCACTACCGCTCACTGGCTTAATATAAATCTGCGGTGAACCACTACGATTACTGGTAAATGCAATCCACTTCCCATCGGGTGACCATGTTG
>JALSZC010000170.1 GCA_027059605.1 Ghiorsea sp.
TGGTATTACAATGTGACCGATGAAAACTTGGATAGGATTATTGCGCAGCATTTGGTGGGCGGAGAACCTGTGGAAGATTTGATTTATCATCAAGGCCCAAGTCAATCATAGGCACCTCAATATACGATTGTTTAGGCTTTTGCAGGTTCTCCAATAGGCAACCAAATATGAAATAGGCTCCCCTTACCCACATCACTTTCAAAGCTCACTTCTCCACCATGACGCTGTATAATACTTTGTACCACAGCAAGCCCCAACCCCCGCCCTGCAAGCTTTGAAGTTGAAAATGGTTTGAAAATTTTATCCTGCATATCTTCGGAAACACCCCATCCATCATCAGCAATTGTTATACGCACATACTGACCTGACTGTAAATTGCTATCGCTATCTTTTTCTACATATTTTTGTTGGAATGAAATTCCAATATGGCCATGGTTTACTCGCCCTTGCTCTTTCCAACGCTCGGCAATGGCATCTTTTGCATTCTCGATAACTTGCGCCAATGCTTGTGCTATTTGCACCTCATCAGCAAAGCATCGTATAACAAAATCAGGTTCTTTTAATTTAATTTCAATCTCGTGGGGTAAACTTTTCTCAAATTGTTTAACCACCGCCCTGCATGTATCATAAAAATCAATCCACTGTTTTTGTTCTTGATCCGGCTGTGCGTACAATGCCAAACGATTGCCATGCTCACTAACTTTCATCGCTAGCTCAATAATTTCTTCTAATTCTTTAGCATCTTCTTTGCGATGTAAACGAAACTGAAGACACTCAAGCCGCCCAACAATAGCCAGCATTTCATTATTCATCACATGCGCCATGCCACCTGCTAGTGTTTGCACCATGGCTTTACGTTCTCGCTCAGTTTCTTCTTCTAATGTCCACTCATGCTGCTCTCTTGTGTTTCTATAAACGAAAAAGGTTATCATACTTAACCATAAGCAACTTAACACCACATTAGCTGCAGCATATGTAGAATATACTGGTGCTTCGCTGAATCTATCCATGAGCATAAATATGAGTACACTTACATTAATGATAACAGCCCAATACATACCTTGCTTCTTTTTAAACAAAGCAAAAGCAGCAATAATAGGTGAGCTTAACCATAATGTTGTATTGGGTTCATTATGCATACTCAATAATAGCCCTAGCAGCCCAACTGCCATCATGCCATGTAGTGCATATTCTACATTTTTAGGGTCACGAATAACAATCCATGCAATAATGTAAGCAATGAGCATCACTGCCTCAATGATCACTTGGTTTATATCCCCTTCTATCATGTCATAAACACAAAAACCCGCCACAATCACAACAGTAAACGAAAGTAGTATTCGCACATAAAATGCCAATCTATGCTCAAACTGTGATGCCGACCTTCCTTCCTGCATATTGCCTCCCAACCTCATGCTGAAAACCTAAAAACCGTATTACATTATCTTATGAACTTATGCCTTTGCCAACAACATGCCCAACCATGCCATGGTAATACACAGTGCGACTGAACCCACCGTATGTACAAGACTTTCACCAACTGAACCCAATTCTATCAAACGTACAGTCTCTACTGAAAATGTAGAAAATGTAGTAAATGAACCTAAAAAACCAACCGTTAGCAATAAACGTAATAAGTCGCTCAAATGTGTCCTATCCAAGAACCAAATCACCAAAAAACCCAAAGCAAAACTTCCCACTGCGTTAACAAATAAAGTTGCCCATGGATAGCCTGTACCAAACCAACGTTGCATCAGTAAAACCACCCACCAGCGGCATACCGCTCCCATAGATGCACCCGCTGCAATAGCAACAACTTGTTTTAACATATCACCTACCCCTTCCGCTTCTCATCGCGCCTAGTTTGTAACCAAGCCTTGCGTTCTGCTAGTGTTTTTTCAAAACCACGCGCCACAGGTTCAAACAAACATACCTCATCCATCGCATCTGGGAAATGTTTTTGGCTTACCACCGCATCAGCTTCATGATGCGCATACTGGTAACCCTCACCATGTCCAAGCTGTTTCATCAACTTGGTTGGTGCATTTTTAAGGTGCGTTGGCACATCCAAGTCTTGCGTATCTTTGGCTAATCTGCGAGCTGCTTTTTCAGCCATATAAGCAGCATTGCTTTTGGGTGCGAGCGCCAAATAAATAGTCACTTCAAATAAACCCTGCTCCCCTTCTGGTGAGCCCAATATTTCATACATACGTTGCGCATCCAAGGCTAAAGTTAAAGCTTTGGGGTCAGCCAAACCAATGTCTTCAGTTGCCATGCGAATCAAACGCCGCGCCAAATACAGTGGCTCTTCACCACCTTCAAGCATGCGTGCCAACCAATATACGGCTGCATCAGCATCCGAACTACGAATGGACTTATGCAAAGCTGAAATCAAGTCATAATGGCTATCACCATCACGGTCATACTTGGCTTGCCTGCGCTGCCATTGTTGCTCAACATCGGTCAGTGTCCAGTGCCTATCTTTGCCCGCATCATAGATGGCTTCCAAAGCATTTAAGGCATACCGTGCATCACCATCTGATGCTTGTGCTAACCACAACAAGGCATCTTCATCCAACATAAATGCAGGGGATGCAGCTTGCAGCTCGCTGATACCATGTTTTAAAATACTTGCCAC